>JAJFLS010000693.1 GCA_021772595.1 Opitutales bacterium | reverse complement strand
ACCGATGGCCTCGTGCCGTTTCAAGCAGCGCTCGCCCACAAGGCGATGCTGCCGCACGCGCGGCTAGTCGTTTACGAGAAAGCGGGGCACTTGGCGATCTACCGGCAGACGGAGCGGTTCGCGAACGATTTGACGGCGTTTGTCGAGGACGTTGAAAGCGGCGCGGCGGAATCAGGCGACGAGCTTGCTGCGATTGACGAATCCGCGGTGGCTGGAATCAAGCGGAGCGGGGTGTTCATGGGAACGCTGTTGGGATTGGCTACGTTCGCGAGCGAGGATCTCGCCTGCATCGGAGGAGGACTGCTGGCGACGAAAGGAGCGGTTTCACTTCAAGTGGCTATCTTGGGCTGTCTGCTGGGGATTTTTGTGGGCGATTTCGCGATCTATCTGATGGGGCGGTTGATGGGCGAGTCCGCCTTGAAATTGCCATTGGTTCGTCGACTACTTCACAAGGAGCGCGTGGATCAGTGTGCCCGATGGTTCGACAAGAAGGAAGGAATGGCGTTGATCGTATCGACTCGATTTATTCCGGGGAGCCGAGTCCCGACCTATTTCGCGGCGGGCGTGGTGAAGGCGAGTCCGTTTAAGTTCGGCTTGGCGTTGTTTGTGGCGGCGGCGGTTTGGACGCCGGTGATCGTGGGATTGTCTTATTGGCTTGGCGGGGCGTTTCTGGAATTCTTCGAGAAGCACGAAGGGCTCGCGTTGATTGGCCTGCTGGTATCCGCAGTTTCGATCCTGTTCTTGGCGAGGGGATTGAGCGGGTTGATGACGTGGAAAGGCCGGAGGCTGCTGTTCTCGCGTTTCAAGCGGATCGTTCGTTGGGAGTTTTGGCCAATGTGGCTATTCTATCCGCCGGTGATCGTGTATCTCCTTTGGAAGATGCTACGCTACCGATCGGTTACGATGCTCACGGCGGTCAATCCATGTATGCCCGCGAGCGGATTGGTCTACGAGTCGAAGGGGCAGATTCTCGCCCATCTGCAAAAGCATGGGGTTCCGGTCGGCCGATTCGAGGTGATTCCGCTAGATTGGGATGACGAGAGAAAGCTGTCCAGTATTCGAGCGTTCATGGAGCAAAACGGATTGAGTTATCCTATTGTTCTGAAGCCGGACGTGGGAGAGCGAGGCGAAGGCGTGGCGATCGTGAAGTCCGATGAGGAGGCGAGCGGTTTTCTCGAGGCCCAGGAAGAGGACAGCATCGTCCAGGAGTTTCTCCCGGGGCGGGAGTACGGCGTGTTTTATTATCGGCTGCCGAACGAGAAGCGGGGCTCGGTCCTTTCAATAACGGATAAGCGTTTCGTTTTTGTGACAGGGGATGGCAAATCGAATTTGGAGCGATTGATTCTGAGCGATCGCCGCGCGATTGGAATGGCGCGTTTTTTTCTCGGAACGCATCAGAACGAACTGGATCGAGTGATTCCGGAAGGCGAAAGTTTCGCGCTGGCGGAGCTGGGCACTCATTGTCGCGGAGCTCTGTTTTTGGATGGAAGCCGACTGATCACACCGGAGCTGGTCGATTCGATCGATTCGATGAGCCGCGATGTGGATGGGTTTCACTTCGGGCGCTACGATGTTCGAGTTCCTTCGGAGGAGGATCTGATGGCGGGCGAGAATATTCGTATAATCGAACTCAATGGGCTGACGTCCGAATCGACGAATATTTACGACCCGAAACACGGACTGTTATTTGCGTATCGAACGCTTTTCAAGCAATGGGACATCGCCTTCCGGATCGCCCGCGAGAGTGTCACGAAGGGCAATCGCCCCGAGTCGTTGAGAACAGTGTCCCGATTGATCGCTAGGCATTTGATGGGCAAAGCGTCGGAACGGGAAGGCTGATTGGCGGCACGCGGGCTCGCTCCCGAAAATGCAGAAAGCCGATTCGAGATGTCGAATCGGCTTTCTGAAAGTGGATTGAATTGCGGTTTCTAGATGCTGGTCTCTTCAGCGTTCACCGTCACCGTTTCGGTGGCTGGCCGTTCTTTAGTTATGCCGCGTTTGATGAACTGGACGACCTCGTCGTCTTCCTTGAGCTTTACGCTCTGGTTGGTGCCAGTGTCTTCTCCGACGTAGTCAGCGACGGACGCTGCCATGATGGGAAGGTATTCCCGCAGGTCGTCATTTTCGTCGTAATTGCGTACGCGAACGCTCCAGATTTCCTGGGCGGGAATGTCGCCAGACGCCTCGAGAAGATTCTCCTTGGCGGTCAATTCCATGTATTTCTCGTTCACGATGACGGAGATTAGCCGTTCCTCGTAGCCGATGAGTTCTCTTGAGCGTCGGCCGGGGACTCGCACGGTGTACGTTATAACGCGGCCGGTCTTCGGGTCTCGCTGGCTAACTGTGCGGAGCGAATCGGGCTCTTGTATCGTGGCGAATACGGGTTCTTCGACGACTTTGTATTCCTGCCTCGGCGGCTCCATTCCGTAATCGATCTCGATAACCATGTCGGCGTCCTCGATGGTGAGGGCTTCGTACATACCTTTCCCGGAAAGGGCAGTCTTGATGTAGCCGACGGTTTCCTTGTAGCGGAGATCGTTGACGTCGGTCTCAGGATCGCGGGGCACGATAATGTAGGAATCCGCGTCGGTGACGGTCGGATTGGTGATGGCATCCACTTCCATCTCGTAGGTCGTGTTGCATCCAGAAAAGAAAAGCGCGAACGCGATTCCGGCTAGGTAGTAAGGAAAGTGTTGGGGGAGCTTCATTTGTCGATTGGGGTACTGCTTCTCCGTTTACTATGGGCTGGAGTCGCTGCCGCCAGCTCCGGCTTCGAGTTCTTCCAGTTCGCGCTCTAGACGCTCGATTTCGGCGAGCGCGTCCTTTTCGCGCTGCTCGGCGTCTTCGAGGGCTTTTGTGCGGTCGATTGCGGCTTGGCGTCTGGCTTGAAGCGCTTTGAGCCTCTCTTCAGCCGTTTCGGCCCTGCCGGCCATTTCATCGAGTTCCTCGTCGGAAATCCTAAAGCCTTCGGCGATATCGAGTTCCTCCTGCAATTGGGATTTCTCTTTGTCGATCGCCCGTTTCTGGATGGCGATGGCCTGGTTGTAGGCACGCTGCTGGGCGAGAACGTCTTGGCGTTTTCGCTCTCTTCCCTCTTGGATCGCCCCAATGGTCGCTCCCACAATGGCACCTGCGGCTCCTGCGGCGGCGATTCCGCCCGCGTCCTGCCCGGCGACCGCTCCACCGATCGCTCCGACTGCGGCTCCCGTGCCTGCGCCTTTCACTGTTTTCGATGCTGCTGGCCCCGCGCAACCCCACTGAAAGGCAAGAATTGCGATGCTAATGAGAACAGCGGCTGTTTTTCTAGAAATATTCGACCGATTCATACCTTTTAATAACTACGCAATCGTTGGTTTGATTGGATTCGTTGTTATGCCGACTAATATAGACTTTTTCCTGACATTTGTAAATCCGCTTTGTTGCGGATATTTTTACCTGAATCCGTAATCGACCGCTTAACGTAAAGATTAACGTAACCTAGGCTGGATTTTGCCGATTAAACACGTACACTGTTGGTTTCGATTTTTAGGTGACCCCGCTTTAATAAGATATGAAGAGTAAAGGCTTTTTCTCAAGAGATTTCATCATCCAAACAGTGGGTCTTCTGGCCTCGATAGTCGTTGTTGTGACGGTCTACGAGAGCTACATCAAACCGTCCGCGAAAGAGATCGAGCTCACCAATACGATCCGAGCCAGCCAAAATCCGGACGCGCCCTATGTTCCGGAGCGTTCAATGACCGTGCTTCTGAAAAACATGGAGCAAGAGGCTTGTCTTATTCTGATGATGTGGGCGACGATTATCATTATTTTCAAATTCGTTAAACTGAACGGCGAGCAGGCGATGACGGGCTATCAATTCATGAAAATCTCTCGAGGGGAGCGAATTATTCCGGAAGAGGCGCTGAGCCATTTCAAGGAGGTTGAAAGCCAGGTCAGGCGAACGCCTCGCCTGCGAGGGAAGATTCTTCCGGATGTTATCATGGCGGCGCTGCATCGGTTCGATGCGACGCGATCGATCCAGGACGCGGCCCACGCGGTGAGCGAGCGAGCGGAAATGGCCTACGAACAGCTCGAGTCGGATTTGTCGCTGGTGCGGTATATCGCCTGGGCGATTCCATCGGTCGGGTTTATCGGGACGGTGCGCGGGATTAGCGAGGCTTTGGGGCAAGCGGACATGGCGATCCAGGGCGATATAAGCGGGGTAACTTCGAGTTTGGGTCTGGCGTTCAACTCCACCTTCATCGCGCTGATGCTCAGCATCGTTCTAATGCTCATGGTGCATTTGCTGCAATCGAAGCAGGAGTCGCTGATTATCGAGATGGAGGACCTGGCGACGAAGGACGTTGTCAGTCGAATGAAGACTCCGACCAGCGAAGAGAAGGAAGTCAGCTACACTTAATTTTATGGCAACGATCGGTATTGAACTCAGCGATGTAGGCGTCAACGCGGTATTGATCGGCGATGACGGTTCCTCGCGTACCCTTCATATTGGCGACGGGCTGGATTCATTTCCCGCTTGCGCGTACGCGAGAGCAGGGGAGCTTTCGTTCGGGTCGCCCGCTCAGGAAATGGCGTTCGTTTATCCGCGCCGGACGTGCAGCGATTTCATCGACGATCTCTCGTTTCAGGCGACCAATCTCGATGGGCACTATAGTCGGACGATGTATTCGCAATTGGCCTACCGGTTTTTTCAGGAGCTGTCCGCGCGGATCGAAGGCGAGGCCGGCTCAATCGAAAAGGCGATCATTGCGGTGCCGGGGCATTATCTAGAGTCGAACGACAAGTCGGAAGAGCGATTGGGTTTGTTGCTCGGAATTCTATCCGACATTGGAATTCCAGTTGCGGGAATCGTAGATATGGCGGCCGCCGCGCTTTATAGCGAAGGGCTTTGGAACGTCCCGGAAGGCGAGCGAATTTTTCACGTGGATCTTCTTTCACGGGCGACTCACATCACGGTTTTTCACAAGCGATCCGGTCTGGATCGAGTCTACTTCGCGCGCTTGCCCCAGCACGGTTTCGGCAAGATGCTTGAACGCTTCACGACTTCGATGTCGAACCGGTTTTTGGCTCAAACCTCGTTCGATATCACAGAGGATCGTCAGATCGAACGGGCGTTCCATGCTCAGACGCGCGAAATGCTTTTCAATTTGGGACGGATGAACGAAGCGAGCCTGGAGGTTTCGACGCGGGATAAGTCGCGTCAGATGCTGATTTCCAAGGACATGGTCGCGGTGGAATTGGCTCCCCAAGTGAAGCTGCTTACCCAAACGATCTTGAGCGCGGTGAACGATTTCGCCAATAGCGACGAGCCGATACAAATCGCGTTGTCCGGAAGAGCGGCGACGGTTCAGGGCTTGAAGGAATCGATAATATCGCAAGGCGTTGGCCAGGTGAAAGAGCTTCCTCCTGAAAGCGCGGCGTTTGGAGCGGCTAATTACGGGAAGGATTGGAAGGTCGAGAGCGAAATCGATCAGATACGGATAGATGCCAGTATTTCGATGGAGAACATTCCGGAAAATCTGGAGATGGGTTTGCCCAAGTCCCATGGATCCATCCGGGTAATCCGAGAAGGCCGTTCGCTAAACCCAACCCACGTCGTCTGCGATGGGCTGGCGTATGAGCTGAGCGAGAGCGAGTTTTCCATTGGGCTGGGCGAAAGCGAGAATTTCGATCTCGTTGTCGATCGCAAACCGATCGGGGAGCCGGTGTCACTTTGCCGCTTGAAGATGAATGAAGATCGGTGGATGATCGAAGCTTCCGAGGGTTTATCCTTTGAGACGGATTCTGAAGCGGGCTTGAAAGCGGGCGACACGATCGAGATTCTGGCCCAAGGGAATCGAAAACTCCTGTTGCTGATTCACTGTATAGAATGACCAATTACCGAGTACGAATAGAGATCTAAAAAAATGAAGCGAAGAAAGCGCGAAATCGAAGTATTCAGTCTGTCGTTCCTGGACTGCATCTGTTGCGGATTCGGCGCGGTGCTGCTTCTGTTCGTGCTGACGGTTGGCAAGAAGTCGGATACGCTGATCGATATTAAGGCGAAGATCGAGCAAGTGATCGGTCAGATGGAGAATGACATCGCTCTGAAGGATCAGGAGCTGAAAGATTTGCGTCGCTCATTGACGACAGTTCGCGAAAAAAATCGATTCGCGGACGTCACAATTGACGAGAAAAAAGATATGCAGACCAAGCTGGAAGACGAGTTCGCTCTGCTTCTCGCTCAACTGGCATCGATGGAGGAGGACTTAGGCAAGCTTATCAATGACAAGGAGAACATGCCCATGCAGGAGGATAAGCCTCCGATCCCCATCCCGAACGAGGTGCGTCGCCAATACCTGACCGGGTTCGATATCCAAGGTGATAACGTTCTTTTCCTCATCGAGTCTTCGGGGGGGATGACCCATGACGTTTATGAGGATGCGGTGAATAGTTTAGAGGATTCCGACGAAGAAAGACGCAATGCCCCCAAGTGGAAACGGGTTAAAACGGGGATGCGTTGGCTAATCGCGAATCTCAAAGATACGTCGCGCTACAAGATTGTCTGTTTCAACAACGAGGTCACTCCAATCGAATCACGGTACGGCTCCGATTGGTTCGATCCTGCGGATCGCGATCTTACGAAAGAAGTACTCGAGGAACTGGATAAGATAGTGCCAGAAGAGGGAGCGAATCTGGAAAAGGCGTTCGCTAATATAGATAGCTTTTCGATCACGCCGGACCGGATCGTCTTGATCGTGGATGGGCTGCCGACGCTGGCCGATAGCTATACGGCGCCATCGGCCGCGGATGACCACGACCGTATCAATATGTTTCGCGTGGCGAAAAAGGCTCTGGTGTTCGACGATCCCGTGAACGTGCTACTGTATCCAATGAAAGGGGACCCGGGCGCGGCTGTCCATTTTTGGCGTTTGGCGGACGACCAAGGCGGGGCAATGGTTTGCCCTTCTAAATCCTGGCCTAATATATGAAACGAAAACGCTCAAATCAAGTTTTTAGCCTGTCGTTCCTGGACGTGATCTGCTGCGGATTCGGAGCGATCATTTTGTTGTTCGTCATCACGATGGGTAAGAAGACCAAAGAGGTTACGAATCTCCGCATAGCGTTGGAACGAATTATCCAGCAGAGGATGCTTCAACTCAACGAGTACGAGATTATGATCGATGAGACCGCGACGCTCGTTCAACTGGAGAGCGTTAAGGACATTGAGAGAACGGTTGTCGAGCAGGATCTTGATGCGGTGATCGCGAAGTTGAAAGAGCAGATCAACGACAAGGATTTCAGCAAAGATAAACTCATCACGGATATCGAACAAATCGAGGATGAGCTGGCAGCGATGCAGACGGATCCGGAAATCGAGCAGAAGAAGATGGAGCCGACGCCGGTGGGGATACCCGTGGAGAGCAACCACATAGCCTTCGTGATCGATACTTCCGGAAGTATGCGCGATTCGAGCACCAATCTAATCTGGGGCTATGTCATTCAGAAATTCGAGGAAACCTTGGATTCCTATCCAGAGGTAAAGGGTATCCAGCTATTGGACGCGGACGGACATTTTATCATGGGCCGAAGCATGCGGAGCAAATGGATGGAGGACAATAGGGAGACGAGGGATTATATGGTTCGCTCAGCCCGTCTGTATCCTTATCATAGCGACAGTAATCCGGTGCCAGGGATTGCGCAGGCCATTCGACGACTGGCGGAGCCGGACAATGAGGAAATGAAGATGGGGATTTACGTTTTTGGAGACGAATTCACCGGCAAATCCGATCCCGTCTTGAAGACTCTGGACAAATTGAATACGGGGAAGGATGGGGAGCGTCTCTCGCGGATAAGCGCGATCGGCTTTCCTAATTTGATCCGCAACGCCCTGTCGCTCAGCCAATCTGGATTGAAGTTCGCCAACCTCATGCGCGAGCTGGCGTACGAGCATGATGGTGCGTTTGTCGCGCTGGAACGCGAAAGCCTGAAAGAAGCCGAACGCAATAACCGCGGTCGCTACCCGACACCGATTCCTAGAAGAGAGCCGTCGATTATCTACGGCCCTCGAGGAGGTGGGATTTACGGCCCGTGATTCGGTAATTGTAGGAGCCTGTATTCGAAAAAGCTCGGTGGATCAGCGCTCCGTAAACGCGTTCATCTTCGCTCGCATTAGCGGCTTGAGGATGTAATCGAGAACGCTTTTTCGGCCAGTCTTGATGTCGACCTGCACGACCATACCGGGGATAATCTTTAGCGACTCGTCCGCGGTTTTGAGAGATCGATCGCCGGTGCGAACGAGAACTTGATAATAGCTGTTTCCGTCCTCCTCGACGAACGTGTCGGCGCTGATGTTTTCGACGGTGCCTTCGAGTCCGCCGTAAATAGCGAAATCGTAGGCCGTCAGCTTAACGGTCGCGTCCTGTTCAAGTTTGATGAAGGCGATGTCGGACGGGTTGATGTTCGCCTGGACAAGCAGATTGTCTCCGATCGGGACGATCTCCACGATAGGCGCTCCCGGCTGGATAACGCCGCCCAGAGTCTTGATGTGGAGCTTGTTCACAATGCCCGCGACAGGCGCTTTGATCGATGTGCGAGCGACTTTGTCTTGGTAGGCGTGAATTGTTTCCTCGATTTTTCTGAGGCTGGATTTGTATTCGTTGTTTTGGGAAATGACTTCGCTGATGTACTCGGACTTCTCTCTCTCAATTTGGCCTTCGAGATCATTGACCATGGTTTCCAGTCGTATCAGTTCGACCTGGGAAACGACCCCGGATTCAGCGAGAGGGCGGGTGATGTTCAGTTCGCGACTCTTCAAATCGAGGCTCGTTTGCAAGCGGTTTTGATTGCTTGTGATTTGCTCGCGACGGGTATTGAAAAGCAGCGATTCGGAAGCAACCAAATCGGGGCGTTTCTCGACGAGCGAATCCGAGAATTGAATAGAATCCTGGCCAAGCGATTCTGCGTCGAGTCGAGTGATCCTGGCGATCAAATGATCGCGTTCCGCGAGGCTCTCGCGATAATTGGCTTTAAAGAGAGTGTCGTCGATTTTGGCCAGTAGTTGTCCTTGCTCAACGGGTTCGCCTTCTTTCACCCAGATATTGGATACAATTCCTCCTTCGAGGCTTTGCACGATTTGAGTGCTTCCGGACGGGACTATTTTGCCATGCCCGCGCGCGATCTCGCCGACTCTCGACTGAGTGGCCCAAATGAGGAACGCGACGATGAAGCCGACAACGGTCAGCAACAGCACGTTCGTATAGGGCATTTTCTCCTGGAGAAAGGCCGCTTTGCAATCCGCGATGAAATCGAGATCACCGGCTTGCACTTTTTCGCGACTGTCATTCGCGTCGCTGTTATTCGCTGTGGATTCCTGGCTCATCAGTTTCTATCTCCTCCTCCGGAAAGTTGACGCATGACATCGGTCTTCGGGCCGTCGGCCACGATTCTTCCTTGGTCCATGACTATGATGCGATCGGCTAGCTTAAGCATCGAAGGCTTGTGGGTAGAGAGTACCAGCGTACGGTTCGCTTCTTTCGAGTAACGTTCGATGTTCGAGATGAATTCTCGTTCGGCGTTTGCGTCCATTGCGCTGGTGGGCTCGTCCATGACGAGAAGACTGGGTTTGGTCAGCAAGGCCCGAGCGATATTGACGCCTTGGCGCTGGCCGCCGGAAAGGAGTTCGCCGCGCTCTCCGACTTGAAGATCGTAGCCAAGCGGGTGCTTTGATGTGAAACGCTCGACGCCAGAAGTCTTGGCCGCTTCGATCATCGCTTCTTCGTCCATCCAGGGGGCTCCCATTACGATGTTGCTTTTAAGCGTGCCTTGGAAAAGGAGATTCTCTTGACCGATGTATCCTAATTTCCGGCGTAAGTCTGCCGGATCGATCTGGCGTATATCCGTATCGTTAACGGTTATCATGCCGCCGGTGGAATGGTAGAATCCTAGAATGAGTCGGAGCAATGTGCTTTTGCCTGATCCGACACGGCCGAGGATGGCGACTCGTTCGCCGGGTTCGATCTTGAAAGTGGCGTTGACAATCGCGGGGGCGCTTTCCGGCGTGTAGGAAAATGTGACGTCAGTAAATTCCATGCGCGGCTCGAAATCCGTATTGCGGACATAGTCGCGACCTTCCTCGCGCTCTTGAGGGAGCTTGATGAGATCGTTTAATCCGCTCAGCGAAACGAGAGATCCTTGAAGTCGTGAAAGCAGGGCAGCGACTTGTCCGATCGGAGCCATCGCCCGTCCGGTGAGAATTGTGCAGGCAATCAGCGCGCCCATACTCATTTCGCCTTCCTGTATACGAAATACGGAGACGACTATGATGACAACCGAAACGAGTTGTGTCGTGAATGCGGTGAAATTGGAAGCGAACGACGAATAACGCCGAGAGGTCACTTCGCTCTTCGCCATTTTCCCCAAACAGTCCTCCATTCGTTTTTGGAAAGTACCCGCTGCGGAAAGCCCACGAATGGCTTCGAATCCGTTGATCGCTTCGACGAGAATGGCATGCTTCTGGGAAGACGATCCGTGAGCTCTTTCGGCGGCCCGTTTCAAAGGGATGTGCATCGATGCTCCCATGACGAGGATCAAGGCGATCGCGACGCAGGGGATGAAGGCGATCCACCCGGCTATGTAGCCCATGAATACGAGGAAGAGGGCGACGAAGGGAAGATCTATGATTGTCGTCAACGAAGCGGAAGTGAAGAACTCGCGCAGGCTTTCGTAGCCTCTGACTTGATTTGCGAAGCTGCCGGAGGAATTGGGCTTGCTCTGCATCTTGATACCCATGATCCGTTGGAAAATGAAGCTGGACATAAGCACGTCCGCATTTTTCCCGGCCTTGTCAATGAGTATGCCGCGCAGCGATTTCAGGAGAAAGTCGAATAAGTAGACAATGCATATTCCGCTCGCGAGAACCCATAGCGTATCGATCGCGTTGTTCGGAATGACGCGATCGTATACATTCATCACGAATAGCGATCCGGCGATGGCGAATACATTTATGAATACGGCAGCGACGATCGCATTGGAATAGATTTTCCGATATTTCCAAAGAGTTCCCCAGAACCAATTCTTCGCATCGATGACGCTCGAAGTGGAATCTGTAGGCGTATCGAAATCGAGATTGGGCTTTATGAAAATGGCAGTGCCGGTGTAGTCGCTTTCGATCTCCGCTGCACTAGCGACGCTTTCGCCGGTTCCGGTTTCGGGAAGAACGACTTGGTAGGAGCCATCTTCGTTTTTTCCGATGAGGACGAGGGCTCTGTTGCCTTCGAGAAGGAGGACGGCCGGGAGCACGAGTTGCGGTATCTTATCCAACCGGCGTTTCACGACACGAGCGGAGAACCCGGCATTCGCTGCGGCTCGGATAAAAAGGCTCGGCGTGAGCCGGTTGTCGACGAGCGGCAGGCCGGAGATTAGAGATTCCTTTGAAAGCGGGCGGTGATGGATCTTGCCGAGTGTGACGAGGCTTTCCAAAAGCGGATCGTCGATTCCAGTATGCTCGGCGGCGGGAGCTTCAGCAGCAGGCTCTTTGACAGCGCCTTTGGAGAGGCGATTCACGGCGGGCCCGCTACTAGGAGCGGTACGGTCTTGTGATTGAGGTTTCATTACAGATTGCTGGTGAGATCGATCAACGACTCGTGCAGCTCCTCCATTTCGCGAAGCTTGCGCTCCATTTCTTTCTGCTTGGTGATATCCTCAACGATGCCTTCGAGATAGACGGGCTTTTCCGGATCTTCCTGGATTGCCCAAACGTTGATTTTCGCTTCCATGATGGAACCGTCGGCACGATGGAAACTGGCTTCGCAGTGATCGTCCTGATTTGCCAATTCGATTAGCTTAACAGTCCGAGCTTCGCGCGTATTCAAATCGTGGATCTCGGGCTTGAGCGTCTCGATCGATTTCATGAAATCCTGCGGGTTTTCGAAACCAAAAGCGTTCGCCATTCGCAGATTCGCGTCGAGGAGGGCGCCGTTCTCGGAGCAGCGGAAAATGCCGATATGGGCATTCTGGAAGAAACCGCGGTACTGGGCTTCGCTTTCTTTGAGGCGTTTTTCCAGACGGAGGTTCTCGCGGCGATTGGCGGCGTCCTGGAGATGGCTTTTAATGGCTGGGACGAGCCGAGCGGTGTTGCCCTTCATTATGTAGTCGTGGGCCCCCATTTTCATGAGATCGACGGCGGTTTCCTCGCCGATTTTCCCGGAAACGAGAATGAATGGAATATCTAGCTCGTACTTCTGAAATACCTTGAGCGCCCGCATCCCGTCGAAATCGGGCATCTGGTAGTCGGAAATGATGATGTCCCACTTATGCTCGTCGAGCGCAGTGGACATTTGCTCTTCGGTCTCGACGCGTTCGTGGACGACGGCGTATCCGTTTTTCTTGAGCAGATTCGCCGTGAACTTAGCTTCGATCTTCGAGTCCTCGACGATGAGTACTCGCAGGTCGGTTTCTGCGGGAGAGGGAGTTGGCTGGCTGGCTGATTCCATGGCTGTAAATAAATTCGGTATTGTTAGTATATGGTTTCCAGGAGAGTTCCGTTGGAGGAAAGGGCTCGGTAGGCGGCTTGGAGCCGGTTGTAGCGTTCCTCTGCGACGGAGGATTTGGCTGAGAAGAGTTCGTTTTCAACATCGAGCACGTTGATGAGGGCGCGCTGGCCGAGCTCGAATTGCTGCTGGTACGCCTTGACGACGGATTCCATCGCATCCCGGTATTGCTCTAGCTGAAGCAGGCGTTCTTCGGCGATCACGAGATCGTTCCAAGCATTTAGAAAAGCGGCTCTGACTTCGACTGTTGCATCGTCGAGTTCGAAAAGCGCTTTGTCCGCGACGGATCGGGCGCGTTGGAGTTCCGCTTTGCGACGACCGCCGCCGAAAACGTCGTAGGACATGACGACCAAGCCGGACATGTCTTCTTGCCGATCGGAGTAGCGGGCGCTGTCAGTGGATTCGCTTTGAAGGAAAAGATTGAATTGTGGGACGAAAGCGCTTCTGGCTCCCTTGATTCGCGCTTCGGATGCTGTGACGCTTATTCGAGCGGACTGGATCTTCGGGTTCTGCGCGAGGTCGACTTCGTCAATGGATAGCGGCAACGCCCAATCGGGAAATTCGGGTTCTTCTAGTTCGGCCGGAGTTTGCCCTGTGTATTTCCGGTAGGCGGTGATGGCGTACGCGAGCTGCCGGTGTCTGGCTTCAAGAGTCGCTTCGGACATCGAGAGGCGGGCTTTCACGAGCTCGACGTCTGCTTGAGGCCCCGCACCGGCTGTGAACTTCTGGCTGGTCTTGTTTAGAGCGGTTCGGTGGATGCGGACGCTTTCCTCGGCGAAGCTAACGAGCGTTCGGTACTTGAGAATGTCTACGTAGTTCTGTGAAAGTTCGAGAGCGAGTGATTGTCGCGTGTCTTCTAGGTTGCTTTGGCTGAGATAGTTGAGGGCGCGGGCTTCCTCGATCCGGCTTCTTGTGGAGCCTCCGTCGAAAATGAGCTGGCTCGCGTCGAGGGAGAGTCCTCCGAGCTTGGTGAACGCGAATCGCGATGCCGAATTGCGGAAACGTTCTTCGCCGCCTCGCAAGCTGAGTCCAACTTGGGGAAGTCTTTGGCTGCGGGCGCTGTCGAGGGAATCCTCGTTGATTCGCACATCGGCCTGACCCATTTTGATGCGTGGGAACTCCTCGAACATGGCCTCGACGGAATCGCGGAGAGATTGAGCCTGAGATTCCGCGAACAAAGAAAGGGCGATGCTCGCCATAGCAATGGCGTTACGCACGTAAAAAATAGCGCTAGTTGTGGGACTAGTCGGGTGGGACTTCATGTTCAGTGTCGATTCCTCGTTGAGCGAATTTCTCTATAATCGCTTGGAAGTGGCTGAACTTGAGGTGCTAGTGGTATTCGTGACCCGATTTCTAATGGTAGTGAGTATAAACTACTATCGATTTCCCTTGGGACAGCATGACTCTGTAGAGAATTGTCCTAGCTGCCGCTAATACATACGAATTCGGGTACTGGCGCCGACGCGGACTTATAGGAATTTCTCGCTTCGGAAATCCGTTTATTAGGCGGACTCCGTCGCTGACTGCAGCACTGCTTCGACAACGGGCTCGAAGACCCCAGCGGATGTGGCGACGATACCTTTGTTGTTTCTCAAGGTTCGCCCAAGAGAGAAATCGAGAGGATTTCCGAACGTGTCGGAAATCTTGCCGCCCGCTTCTAATAAAACGATGAAGCCTGCCGCGTGATCCCAGATTTTCTCTTCGTAACCGGGACGTGTGGGGAGCCGAAGGTAGATAGATGCTTGTCCGCGCGAGACGGCGGCGTACTTGCATTGGCTGTCCATCCGGAAAGGCGTTGCTTGAGATTTCAGCAGCTCTCCGATTCGAGCGGAGCGTCCGTGGGCGGTGTGGCCGGATTCGACCGACTCGCAGAAAACCGCTTGAGAGGCTTCGGAAATCGAGTCGCTCGCTACGGGAATCGCTTGAGACAGATCGCTCAAAGGCGCTTGGAACGCGCCATCGTCTTTGACGGCGTAGAGTAGGCAGCCTTTCTCGCCGTCGGGATCGCTTGGATTGACCGGGAGATTTGGACAACCGAGCACGCCGAGAGCCACTTCGCCATCGATGATCAGAGCAAGGGCGACCGCGTATTGCTGCCCGCGCAAGAATCCCTTGGTCCCGTCGATCGGGTCGAGCGTCCAAAACCGGCCGGTGGCTCCTCCTGAATGACCGCCGCGATCGATTGATTCGAGAATGGCGTTCGCTTCCATCGACGGGTCCACCTTTTGGACGTAGTCGACGATCTTCGAGAAAAGCGCGGCGTTTTCGTCCATTCTGAGATCGCCCGCGTCTTCTTCGCCCACCGCAGGATCGTCGGGAAAGGAGTCGCCCAGAATTTTCAAAACGAGGGCCTGCGCTCCGTAGTCGGCGACTGTGACGGGCGATTTGTCCGCTTTGTCCATCTGCTCGCTGGAGGTGAGCCCTGCCTGGGCGGCGGCGCAGAGAGCGCTGGCTTGTCGAACCGCTTCTTTGGCGATGGAGAGTTCGTGATCGTAGGACATGAAATGAGTTTTTGAACGAGTTTTGATTCGATGCAAGGCTTGGGCATCGACATTTGAAAAAATGCCTTAACAAAAACCGATCGGCTTGCTAGCGGTGTTCTCGTGTTCAAGACTATCGCTCCCTGCCTTTTTTCGTTTGATATCGAATGGATCCCGGATCCCTTGTCAGCAGAGATTCTGCACGGAGTTGCCGGAGAGGGCGTTCAGGGGAACGAGGACGCCATGAAGCGGCTTTGGGCGGAGTCGGGGGCGACCGAGGAGCAGCCTCAGCCGTACTTGAAAACCGTCCTTTGCCGCATCGTCTCGATTGCCGGCATTTTTCGAGAGGTATCGCAAGGCGAAGTGAAGCTCAAACTCGTATCGCTTCCCGCGGATACGAAGGACGCCGAGAAGATCAAGGAGAAGTCGATCCTCCAAGTCATGCTGAAAGCGATTGGATCGCGGAAGCCTCAACTTGTTGGATACAACTCCCACAACGCGGACGTGCCAATCATCATCCAGCGCTCGATCGTGAATGGGCTTTTCGGCGAAGGGATGGGCGAGCGTCCGGACAAGCCTTGGGAAGGCGTTGACTACTTCGCTCAGAGCGGAGATTTCAATGTCGATCTCGCCCCGATTCTCGGTCGCTATGCTCAAACGCCGAAGCTCAACGAGATCGCCTGCCTGTGCGGAATTCCTGGGAAAGTGGACACGGATGGGGGAAGCGTATCCGGCATGTGGTTGCAAGGGGATTTGCAGGGGATCGTGAACTACAACGAATTCGATGCGATCACGACGCACTTACTTTGGGCTAGGGTCGCTCATTTCGGAGGCTTGCTCGGCGATGAAGCCTACGAACACGAGCAGGCGCTGATCCGGTCGCTGATGGAGCAGGAGATAGCCAGCGGGAAATCGCATTTCGAGCGATACATCGCGGAGTGGGATCGGCTCCAGAAACTGGTCGCCAAGCGATAGAACGCGGAGAGGATACGAGAGCTATGGACGAACGAATGTCGATTGTGATTCCGATGAAAGTCTGGACGCCGGGGCTGCACGGGTTTCGGTCGAAGCACATGCATTCGGCTCGCGCGATGATGCCAGCGCATATCCGGCTGTTCGCTCTGTCGAGATCGGACCGAGAGAATCCGGAAGAACGGTTGCGATCGACGAATCGGCTGAACGTTCTGTGCCAATCGATATCCACATTCTCCTATTCTCTTTCGAAGCTTGGATGGATCGAAGATGGGAAGATCCTATATCTCGAGCCGGAGCCGGTGGAGCCGTTTGTCGAATTGCGGGAAGCCATTCGCGAGAAGCTTGAGTTGGAAAAAGACTATCGCGACGTCCACAAAATGCGACTCGCCCTTGCGATCGGAAGCGAGCTGAGCCAGTACGCGCTCGTAGAGGAATTCCAAATGATGGTCGGCGATCTGCTACCCCTGAAATGTCGAGCCACCGAACTCGAAATTTATCGAAGAAACAAGGGCGATTGGCTCTTGAGCGAATCGATTCCTTTTCGCGAATCAGGGGAGAATTAGAGGAAATCCAGGGTTATACTGTCTATCGGCTCAGTGTAGGCACTGTTTGATATCTTTACAATACTCTAGGCTTGACTAAGGGTTTAGATAAGATATTGAAGATCAATGACTTGTGGATCGTTGAAGGTCCTTTTGAAGGGAGATATGTCGATTTTCTTTACAATTTTGATTCCGGCATTGGGCGTGAAGAAAAACTCTAAAGTTAATGATAACGCGTAAGTATATTGGTTAATAATGACTTAAGAACGAAGATTAGTTGTATCAGTAGGATATGGCGCGCCGATTGCTGATGAAGATATCAAATCTGACTTTAAGTAACTTGGATCGCTTTATTATTATGAAAAACCTAGGCACAACTCTTAAAATAACCTGTTTGCTTGGAGTATTAGCAGGATTTCTCCCCCTCGCATCTGCAGTGACCTACGACGTCACGGCTGCAAGTCCCGGTAACCCAGATCATATCATCTGGATTCCAGATATTGGTTTTACCGCCAACGAGTTTGTGCCAGGAGGCACCTTTACTGAATTTGGAGATGGGAGCGCGAAACTTTCCGGCACCGCGCTTAATGGCGCTAACGGATTTGTTGTTGATGGAACGTTCACGGGTCATACAGCCGTTGCTCCTGTTGGAAGTCCAAAATACGAGGGTCCAGGCTCTTTGCAGACCTTCCAAATGGCCAACTCGGCTAATTGGTGGTATTATACTGGACTTACGGGTACTTTAACGGGAGTAGGTTCGTTTGCCGGTGATGAGTACTCCTTTGTGCGTTACGGTCCAGCCTTCCAATTAGGATATGGAGCCAATCTTAAAAATAAGAATTTTGGAGGTGCGGCTTGGCTCTCGATTTACGCTGAGAAACTCGACGGCGTGGTCGTTCCAGCCCAGTTCAGAACTTATACCAGGGGTGGAGTGACAAAGACGAAGCGTTTGAACCGTCTCCATGGCGATTTCAACTTGGACCTAGAACGCAGCGTCCCCGATTCTGGGAGTGTAGCGATGATGCTTGGGGGAGCCTTGCTCGGTTTGGCGATGCTTCGCCGCCGCATGAAATAGAGCCCAGCGTTCAACTCAAATTTCGAAAGCTGCGAGCCGAACGGGTTGCAGCTTTTTTGTGTATCCAGGTTTTCCTGAACTTCCTGTTCAGGCGCGGGCGGCGCGTTTGCGCAGGGTCGCGTTTAGGATGCGTTTGCGCATTCGGAGGAATTTAGGGGTGGCTTCGACGAACTCGTCGGGGGCGATGTATTCGATCGAGCGTTCCAGGGAGAAAGCGACGGGTGGAGAGAGCTGGACGCCTTTTCCTTCGCCCTGACATCGGAAGTTGGTGAGCTGCTTGGCCTTGGTGGGGTTGACCGGGATGTCGCTTGCACGCGGATTTTCGCCGATGATCATGCCTTCGTAGACTTCGGTTCCGGCTCCGACGAAGAGCTTGCCGCGATCTTCTAGAGCGGCGAGCGAGTAAGCGGTCGTCTTGCCGTTGTCCATCGAGACGAGCGTGCCGGTGAGGCGGGTTGTTATTTCGCCGGCCATGCGGCGGTATTCTTTGAAAAGATGCGACATGATACCGTGACCGCTGGTCGCGTTCACGAGATCGATTTCCAGGCCGATGATTCCGCGGGTCGGAAGTTCGGCTTCGAGAAAAATGGTCCCGTTGCGGGTTTCCATGTTCGTCATCTGGCCGCGACGGTTGGAGAGGTTCTCCATGATGCCGCCCATACAATCTTCAGGAAGCTCGATCCAAAGCGTTTCAAACGGCTCCATGGTATGGCCGTCGACTTCTTTGGTAATGACGGTGGGGCGGGAAACGAGCAGCTCGAAGCCCTCGCGTCGCATGGTTTCGACGAGCACGGAAATCTGCATGGCTCCGCGCGCGGAAACATTGAATACACCGCTCTTGTCGGTGTCTTCGACATGGATAGAAACGTTGGTTTTCATCTCGCGGAAGAGTCGCTCGCGAATCTGCCGAGAGGTGACGAGCTTGCCATCGCGGCCGGCGAGCGGGCCGTCATTGACGGCGAACTGCATCTGGATCGTCGGAGGATCGATTTCGATGAAAGGAAGCGGCTCCTGTTCTTGTGTGAAACAGAGCGTCTCGCCGATATTGACTTCCTCGAATCCGGCGATGCCGACGATGTTCCCGGCTTCGCCCTTGGTGGACTCGCTGGAACCGAGGCCAGTGTATTCGAATACTTTGGTGATCTTGGCCCGTTCGCGTTTACCTTCTTTGGTAACGCGGAAAATCTTGTCGCTGGTCTCGACGCTGCCGCTGAGGACTTTTCCGATGGCGACGCGGCCGACGTAGTTGTCCCAATCGATATTGCTGACCAGCATTCGAAATTCGCCTTCGGTGTCGGCTTCGGGCGCGGGAATATTTTCGAGAACGGTCTGGAAAAGCGGCGACATGTTTTCCTGCGGATCTTCGAGGCCTTTGACCATGAAGCCGTTTTTGGCGGAGCCGTAGAGAAAAGGGGCGTTGAATTGATCTTCGTCCGCGTCGAGCTCCAGGAAGAGCTCCAGCACCTGATCGTGGACGCGTTCGGGATCGGCGAACTCGCGGTCGATCTTGTTCACTACAACGATTGGCTTCAGCCCGTGTGCGAGAGCCTTGCGAAGAACGAAGCGAGTCTGAGCCTGTGGACCGTCCTTCGCATCGACCAGTAAAAGAACGCCGTCGACCATTTTCATGACGCGCTCGACTTCGCCGCCAAAATCCGCGTGGCCGGGAGTGTCGACGATGTTGATGGTCTTGCCTTCCCAGTGGACGGAAGTGTTTTTAGCCTTGATGGTGATGCCTTTCTCGCGTTCGAGATCCATCGAGTCCATGGCCCGTTCTTCGCCCTGCTGATTTTCGCGGTAGACGCCGCCTTCCTGCATCAAGCAGTCGACCAGAGTGGTTTTGCCGTGGTCGACGTGGGCGATGATTGCGATGTTGCGGATGTCGTTGTTGTGTTTCATGGAATGGTCCTCGTATCGAGAAGAGCGATGGCAATGGCGCTTCCGATCGGCTTTGGCAAGCGGATAGATTTAACTTAGAAGTAAAAGCGATTATCGACGAACAAGGCTTTGATCCTGAGGGGAAATTGCGTCTTCCTGTCCCGCTTAAAGCATGAGTTTGCCGATCGACGAGATTGAAATAGAGTTTTTACAGGCGTTCCGGGATCATTCCCGGATCGTTCTGGAGGCGCCGACGGGTTCGGGCAAATCCACTCAAACGCCCCAAATGCTCTCGAGAGCGGGCTTTCTGGAGGAAGGGGAAGTGATCGTTCTCCAGCCACGGAGGATCGCCGCTCGCTTGCTTGCGCGTCGGGTGGCGTTGGAAATGGGCGAGCGGCTCGGAGACCGGGTCGGCTACCAGATCCGAAACGAGAACCATACCTCTTCGAAAACGCGAATTCGTTTCGTGACCGAGGGAATCTTGCTGCGGCGGTTCATCAACGATCCGGAATTGCGGGGCGTGGCGGCGATCATTTTCGACGAATTTCATGAGCGGAGCCTTTTTGGGGATCTGACTTTGGCCCGGGCGTTGATGATGCAGAAAAGCGTTCGGCCGGATCTGAGAATCGTAGTCATGTCGGCGACTCTCGATGCGGCCGCACTGGAAAATTATCTGAGTCCTTGCGCGATTGTGAGATCGGAAGGGAGCGTGTTTCCGGTTTTGATCAAGCATATCGACGATCGGCTCGCGAACTCGAAGACGCCGATCTGGGAGCTTGCCGCGAAATCGGTGGCGGAAGCGGTGAACGAGGAGCGTCAGGGGCATGTGTTGGTTTTCATGCCGGGAGCGTTCGAGATTGGGCGGACGATTCGCGCTTTGGGCGAGCGACTGTCTTCGAGCGATTTCCAGCTGTTGCCGCTGCATAGCGAGCTGAGCGCGAGAGATCAGGATGCGGCGATCGATCAGAGCGCCCGTCGCAAGATCATCGTTTCGACCAATGTCGCGGAGACTTCTCTTACGATCGATGATGTTCGGGTTGTGGTCGATAGTGGCCAGGCTCGGATCGCTCGTTACGATCCGTCGCGCGGTTTGAACACGCTTTGGATCGAGAAGATCAGCCACGCGTCGGCGAAGCAGCGTTTGGGGCGTGCGGGGCGGACGGCGCCGGGTCGTTGCGTGCGGCTGTGGTCCGAGCGTGACCACGCGCAGCGGGCGGAATTCGACGAGTCCGAAATCGCCCGGATGGATTTGGTGGAGTCGCTTTTGACGTTGTTAGCATCAGGTATCGAAGATTTGGATGCGTTCGTGTGGTTCGAGAAACCGGTGGCGGAGCGTATGGACGAGGCGAAGTCTCTGCTGCGGATGCTCGGGGCGATCGATCACGATGGGCGGTTGACTCGGGACGGGCGGAGGATGAGCGAGTTTCCGCTTCATCCTCGATATGGAGCGATGATGCTGGCAGCGGACGAACTCGGCTGCGTCCAAGAGATGTCTCTGGCGGCGGCGATCGCGCAATCGAGGGGATTGTTGATTCGGAAGATCGACAAATCGATAGATCGTCGTCGCGAGTCGCTATTGGGAGATTGCTCGAACAGCGATTTGATCTTTCAGATACGAGCTTGGAGCGCAGCGAACGCGAATCGTTTCGAAATCGGCTTTTGCAAGGGTCTGGGGATTCACGCTCAGAACGCGCGACAGATCGCGAACCAAGCGCAGCAGATATTTGGATACGCGAAGTATGCGGATCTTTCGTTGAAGCAGGATGCTCCGGGAACAGAGGAGAGTATCGTCAAGTGCTTGCTGGCGGGTTTTCCAGATCGCGTTTGCAAGCGATTGGATAGGGGGACCTTGCGTTGCGAGATGACGGGCGGGTTGCGAGGAATGCTCGCACGCGAAAGCGCGGCCCGAGATGCGGATTTGTTTGTCGTCTGCGAGATCAGCGAGATCGGGAAGCAGAGCGGCGAAGTCTCCACGGTGCTGAGTCTGTGTTCGGAGATCAGGCGCGAGTGGCTGGAGACCTTGTTCCCGGGCGATTTCGAGGCGGGTCGCGAAACGGCGTTCGACGAGAAGAAAAAGCGGGTGGTCGAGATGTCGTTCGTTCGGTATCGGGATCTGGCGATCGAAGCGAAGGAGAACCTGGACGTCGATCTGGATGCGGCCGCGGCGGCCTTGGCGGCGGTCGTCTTGGACGGAAAGGCCAAACTCGGGAAATGGGATGCGGAGGTCGATTCGTATATCGAGCGGGCGCGTTTTGTGGCGTTTCAATTTCCCGAATACCAGATTGATTCGCTCGACGAAGAGTCGAAGGCTTTACTGATTGAGCAATGTTGTCACGGAGCGAAAAGCCTTCGCGATCTCAAGCGCCAGGAGGTTCTTCCTGCGGTGAAGGAGTGGTTCGGAGTGGAGGTCGCGGGTTTGATCGAGAGCGAAGCTCCGGAGCGTTTGCGATTGATCAATGGTCGGACGGCTCGCGTCCGGTACGAAGCCGGGGGGCGTCCGATACTCTCGGCCAAGGTTCAGGAGTTGTACGACTTGGAGGCGCAGCCTTCGCTGTGCCAGGGTCGCGTTCAGCCGATGATCGAGATTCTGGCGCCGAACATGAGGCCGGTGCAGTTGACTGAGGATCTGGACGCGTTTTGGTCCACGTCCTATCCCAGTATAAAGAAGGAGCTAAAAGGCCGTTACCCGAAGCATGAATGGCGTTAGCAAGTTCCCTGAGCGACTTTAGACTCGGTTACTCATGAGAGTCGGCGCCCCTAGAGAATCAAGTTCTCGGAAATGAACGCTGGGCTCGATGTTTTTGTTTCTCTGGCTCCGGTACACTGGTGGAATGCCATTTTCGGCGATCCATGATTTGAAAGAGCATTTGCTGGGACAATCGTCCCTTCGCTCGTTTGCGTCCAAGTCGTTGGAGCAAAATGGATCGGTGAAAGTGTCGTCGTCGAGAGGCTTGGGTGAAGAGACGGACGATAAAATGCAGATTTCTGTCGCGCGATCCAACAAGGTTCGAGAAGGCGCGACGGGCCGGTTTCTGGACGTAAGGCGGTAGCGACCCTAAATCCCGCGTTGTGACAGAAACTCGGAAATGGGGGATATATGTATCCTTTAAGCTGTTTCGGACACATTTGGTTGACGCGTAAAGGCGAGAGAACCATTTCCGTAGTATATAGTAGTCAGGGGCATTAGATGTTCTCTGGGATTATTAATTATAAGTATATGCGCTTAGAAACGACATTGTACCTAGCATTTTCAGACGGGGATTCCTTAGCCGATACTCTTGGGATTGTTGCGATTGTGGCTTTTATTTCGATAGCTTCTTGGATCGTGGTGACTCTTCTTATCGATGCGCATCGGAAACAGGCGATAAAAGCTGGGCAAGAGCAGAAGGAAGCGTTCGAGGCACGCCGAAAGAAAATGTTGGCGGAGGCGTTTGAGGGCGCGGTAGTTCGGCTCGAGAAGGAGTATTCCGAGTCTTATCAAGACATAATCGAGGCGGCGAGGACAAGGCTGAACGACTTAATCACTCGCGCGGATTCCGCCTTGTCGAACGTATCGCTTTCCTACGCGCAGATTTGTCGCAATCCCGAAAGCGAGCACATTGACGCGTTGAAGGATCGGTTCTGCAAGCTGTGCGAAATGCAGTGGAGCTATTTCAAAAGCAACTTGGGCTACATTGGTTATCGGGAGATCGAGCCTCTATTGAACATGATTCTGAAAAAGGAGGAGCATACCGAGTTTCTCGGAAAGGCGAATGGGAACGAGGATTCCGAGGTGTCCACTGCAGCATCGCGGCTACAAGAGATGGTGGCCATTCAGAAGACAATTCCCCCGGAGCGGATGGGTACGTTTCAGATGGAGGCGATAGATGCGATCGAGCCAATTAAATGCTGCTTCGATGGGGCTCTCAACCACTGGCTCGAAGATACGCTGATGGAGATCGGGACTAAGTTCCGAGAGAAAAGTCCAGAGGGAGCGACCATCGAGGATACGGAATTGAAGGCTCGCTTCGTGCGATTGAAGCGCGTGCTTGAGGTCGTGGCGAAACTTTCCGAGCGGTTGAAATTGAATACGCAGAATGTCGGAAAGGAAGATGCTGCGTTTAATCAGATCGTGTACGGCGGCACGATATCGAGTATTTTGAGCGAGTTGCCGGAGTGGTTCACCGAGCTTGGCGGCATGTCCGACGAAGCGGAAGAGGTCTTGGATTCCGAAGAGGCGTAGCCTCAATCGACGCTAACCTTCGGAGAGGTGTCGATAGACTTGCGTTTGGCGACGCCGTATAGAAGCACGAGAAAAAAGGCTACGGCGAAGTATCCAGGAAAATAGCCGAGAGCTTCTTTAAAGAGAGAAGCGTTTAGGTTTTCGGGCGACAGTTCGCCGGCGGTTCGGCTGTGTCTCAAATTGTACACGAGTAGCGAATACATGATCCCAATCCCGCCGTACGCGAGATTGTAGGCGAGTCCTTTGAAGCTCAGAGCCGTCGCTCTTGATTCGGATGGAGTAACCGTATTCAAATAGTCACTCACTAGAAATCCGGTGAGGGAGATCGCCGCGTAGATCAAGATCATCGGAGCAACGCCCCAGTAGGGAATAAACCAGGACATGCCAGTGAGCCCGATGAAGGTTGCGATTCCCAGGGCGAAGTAGTTGAAGGTCTTGGTTCGGTTTTCGCAGAGCCAACGGCCCAGTCTCGGCATGAAGATCCCCATGAGCCCGAAGCCCGCGCTGATGAGTCCGAAGCTAGCCTCGGGCAGATCGATGCGACGATAGAACTCGCTGTTCAGCGTGAGGATCATGCGAGCGATGTGATCGAAAAGGAACCCGGCCAGGATAATAGTCATAGCCGCGGGAGTATTTAGAATCCACTTACCGGTGGAGAGCGTTTTCGAGAATGCCTTTGCGAGTGTTTCGCGCGTTTCCGCCAGACTCATTTTTCGTCGCGCCGCTTGTTCTGATTCCGGCTCGGTGAGGCCGATGGCGGTCGCGAACGCTGCGATCCCCAAGAATAGCGTCAGAATGAGTGGCAGGCGCATCGCGGTTTCTTTAGAAATGGCGAAATCGATTTGGGCGAATGCCAAAATCTGGTTGAGTCGGCTGGAGTCGTAGAGAAGCGCACCGAGTGTCATGGCGATGATGAACGCGATAGACTGGTAGCGCATCTGGTTTTCGAGGACGCGTCCCCAGCTCTTTTCCAGACCAGCGTCTTTCAAAGTGTCGTAGGCGAGCGCTTCGTCCGCTCCGCTCGCGGCGGCTTCGGCGGCCCCGCTCAAAATGCGGTTGATCAGGAAGAGGTAGAAGACAATCGGCATTTTTCCGATCGGCGCGAAACAAAGCAGCGCCATCTCGAAAATCATTATGACGGTGGCTAAAACAACGAGATTTCGCCGTCCGATCGTGTCGGCGAGAGCGCCGGAGGGAACTTCCAGCAGAACGATGCTCGCGGCCCACGCGGCGTTCAGAATCGCGAATTGCTCGAGCGACAGTCCGAAATCGAGAAAAATGATTGTGAAGACAGGATAGTAGAACCGCGCGTTGAATAAGATCCGAAACGCGATAAATCGGCGGATATTGGGGAGTTTGAGCGCTAGTTCTGGGGAGGAGGCCACTGGAGGGGAAGAAAATTCCAGTTAGCGACCCAGGGCAAAGAGAAAGCGCCGCTTATTCGAGATTCGAGATGCCTTTCCCAAAACGCGGAAGCCTGCTTGCGAGCGATGAATCCTAATTTGGATTATCGCCTGCAAGCAGGCTTCCGCGTTTGAGAAAGGCTCTTTGAGCCGCTGCGTGGAATCTATAGCACAGATGCGATCACATCCTTGGCGATCATCCAAGCGGTGTTGAGGACGTAGACCCAGATGAAGATCGAGGAGATCATAAGTGAAACGATACTCGGAGCATTTAATCTCATGAGAACGAAGGTACCCGAGGACGCCTTGTAAATAAAGCGCGAATTAGCGTTTCTTTTACAAGTAGGGGAAAAGACTAGACGGCTCTCGGGCTACAAGGTGGAAAGAAGCTTAAGGAGATCGGATTTGGGGAGATCGAGATTGTGTTCGCAGAAGGAGACGAGGTCATCGGTCGGCGGGGCGACAAAGGAGCGAATGCCGGTTTCTATCTCGAAGACCATGCGGTAGGCGTGGAGGGCGTGCCGGTTGAGCGGCAGTTTTTCGGCTAGGGCATCGGTCCAGCCCTGCTCGATGAAGTCGAGAAAAAGGGTCTCGTCGGGTCCGTACAGCTTGTCGCCAGCGACCGAGTGGCCGATATGCTGGGAATGGATGCGGATCTGGTGCTTGCGTCCCGTGAGGGGCTCAACGTGGGCGAGGGTGTAGGCGTCCGTCGTGTGAAGCGGGGTGAAACGCGTCTGGGCCTCTTGCCGTCGGCCGTCGGTTCGAACGGATGATTTGCAGTGGACGATGCTGTCCTTGTCCTTTCCCAGGGCGGCGTCGACGAGAATCTCCTCATTGAGCGTGCCTTCGAGAATTGCGATGTAGCTCTTGGTGACCGTGCGTCGCTCGAGGGCCATTTGAAAATGGCGTGCGGCGAGCCGGTGCTTGGCGAGGAGGATGATCCCGCTCGTTTCGCGGTCCAGTCGGGCGACGAGATGGGTCTTTTCGTAGCCGAGGCCTTCCCTGCAGGCGCCGACTAGCGAAGACCACGGGCCTTTTTTCGAAGGGTGGCAAACGACGAGGGCAGGCTTGTTGATGAGTATGATGTCGTTGTCGTCCTGGATGATCCAGGAGTGGAGCTCTTCTTCGGTGATCTCCCAGCCCCAGTCGGTTATTGGCATGACGAGTCGGGTTTGCTATTCGCGGAACGGAATCGACCGACGACGGCGGCGGAGAGTCGCGTGCCGATGCCTCTCGGCAATCGAGAGGAGATTTCGGCGATGAGACGGTTCCGATACCCGATAACGCTGTACGCCTTTCCTTTCGAGAGCGCTCGAAGCGCCTTTTCTGCAACGGCTTCTGACGGCATGCTGAACCCGCCGGGGACGACGTGGCCCGTAAATCCGGCTCTTTTGAAGAAATTCGTGCGGGTGGGTCCAGGGCAGATCGCTATGGCGTTTGTTTTCGGAAAGGGCCTGAGCTCTTCGTTGAGGGCGAGCGTCCAGCTCAGTACGAAGGCTTTGGAGGCGCCGTAAGTTGCTAGATGGGGAGTGGCCTGAAAAGCGGAGGTGGAGACTATGTTCATGATCGATCCGCCTCTTTCTTTAAGAAGAGGGAGAAGGGCGAGGGTCAGTTCGACTAGAGCTGAAACGTTCACTTGGATAAGTTCCAGATGCTCCTCGACCGGGTGATTGTCGATGTTGTCGTAGAGGCCGAATCCGGCATTGTTGACCAGGAGGATGGGTTTTTCGGGGGAGTGGGAATTGGCGTAGTCGGCGGTCCGCTTAAAAACGGATCTTCGAATGTCGGAATCGCTTAGATCGCACTCAAGATGATCGCCAATCGGGTCGATTAAAAAAGTCTCAGGTTTGGTCCTAGAAAGATTGCAAACCCTAGGAGCGACCTGTACTTTCCTTATTCGTTCAATGATTGACTTTCCTATCCCAGAAGAGCCTCCCGTAATGATGGCGAGGCCGTATGTGGAGATCTTTTTATCTGTTCTCGCGTCTGGGTTCATTGATCAAAACCATTAACACAAAGGAGTACTATGCATATGCAAGCCAACAACCACGATCTGATAATTACTGGCATTCACATGGATCTAACGGATTCCCTAAAGCAGGGAGTGACCGAAAAGGTAGAGAAGCTATTTCGCCACGAAGAGCGAATAATCAGAGTAAAGGTTGAGTTGGAATGCGATCACACCAAAAGCGGGAAGGAGCATGAGTTTATCGCGAAGGGGCATATCGAGATCAATGGCCCGACGTTGAATGTTTCGGTTCGAAACGAGGATTGCCACAAGGCGATCGACTTGCTGGTCGACAAGCTGGACCGGATGCTGCGCCGCCGCTCGCGCCTGAGAATCGTGAAGCGCAAGGACACTCACGGGGTGGACATCCCCGCGAATCTTCCGAAGGTGTAGGACGCGCTCCCGTCGCCAATCAGCGCCGTCGAGAATCACAAAAGTCTTTCCAAAGCCGCTTCGTTTTCGAACGAACGGCTTTTTTGCGGGGATCGTGGGAAATGTCGGGCGTCTCGAACTCGTGTTTGAGGCTAGGTTTGCGGCATAATCGATTTTCCGAAAAAATGCCTTGAAATGCGCCAGCATTGTTCCTTTTCTCCTGACCCTCTGATCGCCCTCGGGCGATCTGGATGATCTGCGCGGCTAGCTCAATTGGATAGAGCACCTGACTACGGATTAGGAGGTTGGGGGTTCGACTCCCTCGCCGCGTGCCATTCGCAAGTTCTGAAACTTGCAGTGGCTTGGACCAATCGAAGGAGTATTCGCAATGCGAATACCCTCGGAAATGAAACGTTCTAGCTTTGGGCCGCCGGAAATTCGAACTGGAGTGTCGTTCCATCTCGAATGACCAGGAAACCGACAGGTTGAGTCCAATCAATATTTGGAATGATTTCGTTTCGAAGGGTCAGGACGCCTTGTTTTCCCTTCGTGACGTTTTTCTCGTCGATAGAGATGATGACGTCTCCTCGGCGTAGACCTGCGAGACTCGCCGGCGAATCTTGCTCGACGGATATGATCTGCAAGCGTTCGCCGATCTTGAGGTCGGCTATCGGCCGATCGACGGTGGCTTCGCTGATTGTGCTCGAATTGTGAGCGGTAAAACCCAGCGGATCGAATCTAGGAGCCGAAGCAAGCGCCTCGACCGCTTTGTATGATTCCGGGGCTAGTTTGCCCTGGAAGTTAATCTTTGGATCAGTCGAAGTCGTCCCGCACCCACACATGAAGCTCGCGACAACAACGATTGCCCCACACGCAATCTTAGTAGTATTCATAATTATTGGATTCCTTCGCCGCGCGGTGGCGGATTCGGATTCTTCCTGTGACGGGCAAAGCTGGCGACTATGGCATTGCGCGCAACTCTAAATTAGCTCAATCGCCGTATTTAACCGGTTTTTATCGCGGTTCTATAGATGCGCGGAACGCGCTTCGTTACCGAGCATAGAACCTCCCAAGGAATAGTCCTAGCCCAGTCGCTGAATTCCTCTAAGCGAATTTCGCCTCCGTCCTGCGGTCCAATAAGGGTAACAGGATCTCCACTACAAATGTTTTCACCTATATCGGTGACGTCCACGATGGTTTGATCCATCGTGATGCTTCCGAGAATCGGGCAGCGTTTTCCATTTATGAGCACGCATCCTCGGTTGCTCAGAGGCAGCGGAACGCCATCGCCGTAACCCGCGCAGACAATCGCGACTTTGCTGTCGCGATCCAGCACGCGCGTTCTCGCGTAGCTGATGCTCGCTCCAGCGGGGAGCTTCTTCACGACCCCGACGCGGGATTTGAATTGGAAGATAGGAGTCGCTTCGACGTGGCCGAAAATGGACTTCGGATAGGGAGTAATTCCAAACTGGAGAAGGCCGATGCGGACGGCGTTGTAGACGCTTTCCGGAGCGAATGTCGTGATCCCCGCGCTGTTGTCGGCGTGGATCATTAGCGAATCGGTTTCGAGCCAATCGACGCGCTCGATCGTTTCCATGAACAGCTTGCGCTGGTGCCGAGTGAAATCCGGATCGTGATTAGCGGATGCGAAATGAGTATAAATGCCTTCGAGTTTGAGGAACTTGGAGTGTTTTAAAACGTCGAACAGCTCGTCCGCGTATTCGTGCCAAATGCCAAGCCGTCCCATTCCCGTGTCGATTTTAAGGTGAGCCTTTAGCGGCTGCCCTCGCTCGCTCGCTTTGGCTTCGAGTCGGACCGCTTCTTCGACGGTTGAGATGGTTGGGATGAGGTCGTATTCGAAAAGATAGGACTCCTCGTCTTCAAGCGTTGCGCCCAGAACGATGATAGGCCAGCCGGTTCCGATTTCGCGAATGCTGACGGCCTCCAAAACGTTGGCGACCGCGAACATGTCCACGCCCGCCTGCATCAATCGCGTGACCGTCTGCTCCATGCCGTGGCCGTAAGCGTCCGCTTTGACGACGGCGATGTATTTGATCCGTTCGGGGAGAGCGGCCTGGATGGATCTCAGATTGCGTTCAAGCGCGGCGAGGTCGATCTCGGCCCAGCAACGTAGCGGCATATTGGCGGGAAGACTCACGTTTCGATTTGGTCAGAAGTGCGGGCTTTGGGGATCCATTTCGCGAATTCCATCGTTCGGACGTTCATTGGCTCGGCGGCGGGATTGGGTTTTAGCAGGTCGGTGAAGCCCGGATCTTCAAACACGATTTCCGGGCGATACGATTTCCGGTCGATCGACGCGACCGTTTTTGTCCAGCTCGGAAATTCGTCGAACGAGAAAATGGGGAGCGAGGCGTTTTCGAGAGCTTGGTTTTCCAGCAGCGTGACTGCGCAAGGTTCGCGGTTCTGCGTCTTTAGGCAGTTCCAGCTGTTTCGCCGTGCGTCGGTGACGACGAGAAAAGAGTCTCCAGGGCTCGCCGATTTCGTCAGCAATTCGTAGCCGACTCTCAAGCTGCTGAAAGAAAAGATAGCGACGTTGCCATTCAGGCCTGCTCCTTGCCACGCGCGGATTCCCATGATCGCGGTCCGAATCCCCAGCGTGGAGCCGGGCCCTTCGCAAAACGCGATCGATTTCAGTTGGTCCAGCTTCAATTCACGCTCGGCGAGGATATTCGCGATGAGGGGAAAAAGCGACAGCGAGGCTTCTTCGTTGCTGAAGCGGGTGGCCACCGATTCGCTTCCGTCGATCAACGCCACGCACACGCGCCGAGAGGACGTGTCGATGACGAGCAAGGGAAGGCTGATTGACGGATCGGTCACGCTTTTGAAAGAGAGCGTTTATTCTCGTTCGCTCAAGCGGGAAATCGGATGAATTTCGCGATTCGACTTGAAGCGCGTCGAGGGAGCGGCGGATGGCGAGCGCCTATTCACAACATTATTGCGTGTTTGGGCATTGACCGAAGGGATTTCTGTCATCTACTGTCCGCGATTTTCTCAGAAAGCTACAACACTCGAACAGTCGCGCTCAGTGAAAATCGACCTACAAGACGTCACAGACACAAGAAAAACTCTAGCGGTAACGCTCGAGGCGAATGAAGTGGAGGCTGAAGAAAAGAGCCTTCTCGCTCAATTTTCCGGAATGGCCAAAATTCCTGGATTCAGACCCGGAAAGGCTCCGGCGAACATCGTTCGCAAGAAGTACGCCAAGGAAATTGCCGGCGAGCTGAAGCAGCGCGTGATGGCGAAGGCCTACCAGGACGGCTCCAAGGAGGCCAAGGTGAATCTCGTCAACGTGATCGACGTGGCCGAAGGCGAAATTTCTGCGAGTCAGGGCGCCAACCTGACCTTTACTATAGATGTCCGGCCGGAATTCGTCGTCGAGAACTACAAGGGCGTCGAGCTGGAAGGGCTTTCCGAAGAGATCGGCGACAAGGAAATCGAGGAAGGAATCGACAATCTCCGCAGAGAACGGGCGGAATTTTCTCCTGTCGAACGCGAGGCGAAGCAGAGCGACTACGTCAAATTCTCCCACGAAGGAAAAATCGACGGAAAACCGATTAGCGAAACCGAATCGATCAAGCCAATCTACGCCAAAATGCCCCAGACTTGGGAGGAGATCGGCTCGGATCAGGGGCTGATTCCTGGTATGTCGGAAAAGCTGGAAGGGCTGAAAACCGGCGACAAGTCCGAGATCGAGATCGAGTTTCCCGCGGATTTCACGGTCGAAGAGCTCCAGGGCAAAAAGGCGGTTTATTCCGTCGAGATCCTGGAAGTTCGCGAGCGTAAGCTTCCCGAAATGGACGAAGCCTTTTTCGAAGCGCAGAAAGTCAAGGACCTCGACGAACTGAAAGAGCGCGTAACTGGCTGGCTGAAAGGGCAGAAGCAGCAGGCACGCCAGGTTGATCTGCGTCGCCAATTGTCCGAAAAGCTTTCCGGCTCGGTCGAATTCTCTTTGCCGCAGAGCCTAGTCGATGCGGAGACCGAAAACACCATGCGCCAAGTGGTTATGGACAACATGCAACGCGGAATCGCCCAGGAAGAGCTTGAGGCTAACAAGGACGACATCCATGCCCAATCCCGCCAGACCGCGGAGAGTCGGGTCAAGCTCCAGCTGATTCTATCCCAGGTTGCCGAAAAAGAGAAAATCGAAGTAAAAGACGAGGATATGAGCCAATTTATCTTCAATCAGGCCTATCAAAGCGGTCAAGCTCCAGACCAGTTCGTTAAAGAACTGAAGAAAGACCAAAACCGCTTACGCACGGCTCAGCAAACCGTCCTTTTCGACAAGACGCTTGAATTCCTAATTAATGAGGCTAAAGTCTCCGAAGCCATGAGCAAAGAAGACTGATTCGCTCATAGACCCATCAATTGAAGCATTTTAATAGAAAATCGTGAGTTACTATTTACCGAATATCATCGAGAATACTGGACGCGGCGAGCAGTCCATGGATATCTACACCCGGTTGCTGAAGGACCGGATTATCTTCATTGGCACGCCGATCAGCGATGAAATCGCCAGCGCGATCGTCGCCCAGCTTCTGTTCTTGCAAATGGACGATCCCAAAAAGGACATCCATATGTACATCAATTCCCCCGGCGGCATCGTGACCGGCGGTATGGCGATTTATGATACGATGAACTATCTCGCCTGCGACGTTGCGACCTATTGCATCGGCATGGCCGCAAGCATGGGGACGGTTCTTCTAGCAGCGGGAACGAAAGGCAAGCGCTTTGCTTTGCCGAATAGCCGCATCATGATTCACCAGCCTTCGGGCGGAGCGACGGGCCAGGCGTCCGACATCTCCATCGCCGCGAAGGAAATCATCCGCTGGCGCGAGAAGCTCAATGAAGTGCTCGCGGATTGCACCGGCAAGACGACCGACGAAATCAAAAAGGATTCCGATCGCGACTTCTACATGAGTGCCGAGGAAGCCAAGGAATACGGTTTGGTCGACGAAATAATGGTGCCGACCCCGAAAGGGAAAAAGAAAGAATAGTTTTAAGGAAAATATAGGATATGGCTAAATCGTCGCGTATGACCCTTTGCTCGTTCT
>JAJFLS010000692.1 GCA_021772595.1 Opitutales bacterium | reverse complement strand
CTTGAACAGGTCGGGGAGCTTTCGCTGGACGACGGTTATCCGCTGGTAGGCGTTTAGAGGAATCGCCGGCGTACCCCCGCTTACGCTATCGGGAGGCAGGTCGCTGAACGCGGCTGAGCATCCGGCGAGTTTCGAGCCTTGCCCGATCGTCAAATGGCCCGACGCGCCCGCTCGTCCTCCGAAAACCACGAAATCCTCGATGATCGTGCTGCCCGCGATACCGACTTGGGCGCAGAGAATGCAATGCTTGCCGATCTGCACGTTGTGGCCGATCTGCACGTGATTATCCAATTTCGTGCCTTCGCCGATCAGAGTTGCGCCCAATCGTCCTCGGTCGATCGCCGTGTTGGCCCCGATTTCCACGTCCGAGCCGATTTCGACCCAGCCGAGCTGAGGTACTTTCTCGTGAACGGAACCGTTAAATTCGTAGCCAAAGCCGTCCGAGCCGATGACCACACCGGAATGGATCCGAACGCGGTCGCCGATTTTCGTGTCGCGCATTAGGCTCACGTTAGAAGAAATCCAGCAATTCTCGCCGATCACCGAAGCCTCATCCACGACAACACCCGCGTTGATTTGAGAATTCGCGCCGATCGCTACGTCCTCGCCGATCACGCAAAAAGGCCCCACGTAAGCGCTTTCATGAACCGTCGCCGACTCCGATACGACTGCGGACGTGTGCACGCCTCCCGGCTTTCGCGGCCAGAGCGATTGGGCGATCGACTCGCAGGCCCGAGCGAGCGAAAGGCTCGGATGCTTCACTTTGAAAAATAGCTGATTCGCGCGAGGCTCGCTCTCGCAATCCTCGGGGACCAATACGACGGAAGCCTCGGTCGCAGCCAATTCGTCCGCGTATTTCGCAATGCTCAAGAACGACAAGTCCCCTTGCCGAGCTTCCTTCAGAGTTGCGATTCCCGTTATCGAATCCGCGTCGCAGCGCCCCTTCTCGTCAACAACAGACGCCCGATTTCTGATTTCATCTATGGTTAGCTCGATTCGCATATTCGCAATGAGATCGCTTTTCTAGGAGAGAGGGGGAAATCCGATTTGGCAGCTATACTTGGATATGAAAAAGCCCTGCCGATCAAGGCAGGGCTTCAAGAAAATCTTCTTTCGCGCTATTCGGCGGCGGCAGGAGCCGCTTCATCGGGCTTTGCTGCATTGATCCGCGTTACGACTTCTTCGGTGATGTCGATCGAATCATCGAAAGAGATGACGGTCGGCATGCCATTCTGAGACGCTCCGGAAAGATCGAGGACCATTGTTGCTCCGCGCTCCTTGGAAACTTCGGAGACCACTTCCATGATCTCTTTGGTAAAGAGGCTCATCTGGGTGTTTTGGCGGGCCGTTGTCTGGCGCTGCACGTTCTCGACGAACTGGCGGAGCTCGTTCTGCTTCTGAGCGATCTCCTGATACTTAATCCGCGCGTCCTCCTTGGCGTCGTTCTTAGCTTCTTCCGTCAGAATGTCGCTTTCCGCTGATTGAACCAATTCCGTGTACGCTTGCTCGAGGACCTTTCCTTCCTCATTGATGGCCGCGACTTTCTCTTGAGCTTGCTCCTGAGTGGTCTGCAACTGGCCAAGGAATTCTTGGACCTTGTAGTATTGTTCTGCAGCCTTGTTTACGCTGATCGTGAGAATCACGAGTTCCGCTTTCGCGGAGGTTGCGCCAAAGCTCGCGACTGCGAGAATCGTTAGTAGGGAGGTGAAAGACTTGATAGATTTCATAGGAATACGTGTTTTTGGGGGACTACAAACTATAATCTTCCACCAAATGTAAAGTTGAATTGAGCGCCATTGTCATTTCCTCCGAATTCAGGAGCGCCTGAAGTGGTCATCGGAATGGCGTAATCGAGTCGAAGAGGAGTGCCCATGACGGAGATGCGGATGCCGAATCCGAAGTTGTCGTTCCAGCCGCTTTGACGATAGCCTTGGAAAACCCCTTCGGGGGAAACGACATCTACCCGGTCCAAGCTGAAGTCGCCCGCCGCCTTGTTGACGAAGCCGCCATCATAGAAAATCGCCCCACGAAACCCTTCGGTGAATCCGATCGAGTACTCGGCTCCGACCATGCCGTAGGTCTTGCCTCCAATCTCAACCGGCTGCCGAAATACATTGTTGCCAACGATAAGTCCCCCGGATTTCGGCGACACATCGCGAAATTCGAATCCGCGAAGCGTGTTGGGCCCGCCGAGGAAGAAACGCTCTTCGGTCGGTACGAAAGTGCTGCCACCCGTTTCATAGACAACGCCTGCGCGTAACAGCACTTCAATCGTCTGCGTGTGCCAGCGAGAGAGCGGCAAATAGAACAGATTGCGGGTCTCGATCTTATTGTACTCGAAATTGCCGCCCAAAGGTCCACCCGCGGTCGTCAAATCCAGCTCGTATCGCGTGCCACTGAAGGTGTTGATGATCCGGTCGCGCGTGTCGCGAAGCAAAAGTAAATTAAGACTCGAGACGTTGCCGTTGCTGTTTTGGAGGAAATCCAACTCTTCGCCCTGAAACGCGGTTCGATCGATATCGGTGTAGCCGAACTCGACGAGCGAGTAAGACAGACGCGCTTCGATCAGCTCAATCAAACGCTTCCGAATGTAAACATCGAAACCCTGCTGCTCAACATCGTAGAAATCCGACAAGCTGTTGCTGGTGTTGAAGAGGTTGAAGCCCAGAGCCAGACGCTTCTCGAAAAGCCAAGGCTCTTCGAACGCGAGTACGATCTGGGTCGAGCGCGAGCCGAGCTGGGCTCGAAGGCGGAATTTCTGGCCGTCGCCCTGAAATGCGCCCCGCCAGTTGAAAATATCGAAGTTCGATTGGGTGAGCTCGACGAAAAATACGCCTTTCTCCAGGGAGCTGAAACCCGCTCCAAACGAGAAGTTGCCCGTGCGGCCTTCGCGGAAAGTGACTCTCAAGTCCTGCCGTCCCGGGATCTGGGTCGTCTGCGGCGTCACGCTCACGTCTTCGAAATAGCGCGTGTTTTCGAGACGCATTTTCGAGGCGTTCACGCGCACGCTATCGAAGGTACTTCCTGGTCCCAGAGCCAGCTCGCGAACGACGACCGTGCTCTTGGTTTTCGAATTGCCCTCGATCTCGACGGATTCGACCTGGTATTTCTCGCTTTCGTAAATCTGGTAGACGATGTCGATATTTCCGGTCCTCACGTTGGGCACCTGGCTCAGCCGGACGCGCGTTTCCATATAGCCGAACTGTCCGTAGAAATCTTCGAGGCGCTCGACATCCTCGTCCAAGCGCTCGGGCCGATAGATGTCGCCCGTCCTCACGCCCAGCATCAGGCGGAGTATTTCGGCCTTGTACACGTCGTTTCCTTCGAAGTCGATGGCCCCGACCTCGTACTCTTTTCCTTCGTCGACCGCGACTTCAATCACCATGCGGCGTTTCGAGGGATAGGAGAATTTCACTTCGGAAGGATCCATCGCGATGTCGAGATGCCCGTCTTCACGATACAGGTCGCGCAAGGTCTCCAAGTCGTCCTCCCACTGGTCCGCGTCGAATTTTCCGGATCCGGTGAAAAGCGAGAAGAACCCTTTTTTCTTGGTCTTGATTTTGCGGCGCAGCCGGCCATCGCGAATGTTCTCGTTGCCCGTGAACTTGACCTTGCTGATCTTGTATTTGCGGCCTTCGCGAATTTTGTAGATGACGTTTCCGAATCCCGTCGCCGGGTTCCGGTCGATCTCGTAATCGATCCGAGCCTGCGAAAATCCGCGCTTGAGATAGAACTCCTTGAGCTTCTGCACGCCTCCCTTGACGCGGCGCTCGTTGAGGATCTGGTTCACTAGGATCTCCACCTCGGTCTCGAGGCGACGATCGCGAATCTTCTCGTTGCCGTCGAAATTGATGGCGGCGATTCGGAACTTGGGCCGAATATCGAAAAGGACGTCGACCTCGTTCTCGCCGACAGGCTGCAGCCGCACTTCGATATGCTCGAAAAGCTGAGTGCGATGAAGCGTGCGAATGTCGCGATCGACCGCGATCTGGTCGTAATCCTCTCCTTCGCGCAAAGACATGTTCGCCCGGGCGACTTCCTCGTTCACATTGGACAGACCCGTGAAGTTGACGACCAGCTTCCGGATGACCGGCGGAGCGGGAGCTTCGACCGTTTCCTCCGCCAGCTGAGCAATCGCGGACGGCAGGAGCGCGAGCGCGAAGAGTGGAAGTAGAAAGTTTCGAGCGGGGCTATTCCGTGTGGTTTTCAAAGCGAGTGTATTCTTTTCGGAAGGTTAGTTTAATATCTCCAACTGGACCATTTCGTTGCTTGGCGATAATTAGGTCCGCGGAGTCGGCTGCAACGGAATGTTCGTCACCGGCGTCTTTGGGGCGAGCCAAAAGCAAGACGACGTCTGCATCTTGTTCAATTGCGCCCGATTCGCGGAGATCGGAGAGCTTCGGTTGTCGTTTTTCTTTTTCGGATTCACGATTCAGCTGACTTAGTACCATCACGGGAACCTTGAGTTCCTTGGCAAGGGTTTTTAATCCTCGGGAAATCTCCGAAATCTGCTGTTCGCGTTGAATTTTCGGATCCGTCCCCGCAAGAAGCTGAAGATAATCGATCACGATCAGCCCCATGTTGTCGTTGCGAGCCCAGATTCGACGGGCCTTCGCGCGAAGCTGATTGATCGTGACTTGTCCGGAATCGTCGATCCAAAGCCGAGCGTTTTTCAACTCTTTCGCCGCTTGGGCCAGAGACTGCTGTTCCTCCTTGTTGACGAAGCCTTCCCGCAATCGCTGGGAACTGACTTTCGCGCGGCAGGTTAGCAAACGCATTGCCAGCTGCTCCGCGCTCATTTCGAGGCTGAAAATCAGGACGCCTGCCGATGGGGCTCCGGGACGGCTGGGCAAGGCGACTGCTTCGGCGATGTTCATCGCCAAACTGGTCTTCCCCATCGATGGGCGAGCCGCCAGGATGATCATCTCCTGCGGGTGCAGCCCAAAAGTCATTTTGTCGAGATCGACGAAGCCTGACGAAATCCCCGCAAGCTCTCCGCGTCCCGCGATCAGCTTCTGGACGAGCTTAACCGCGTCGTCGACGGACTTCTTGATCGGCTGCGAGGTATCCGCCACGCGGTCGTCGCTAATCGCGAAGATCTCCTTCTCGATATCGTCGATGAAATTCTCCAGCCCTCCGTCCAACTGCGGCTCGAAGCAGCTTCGAACCGTCTTGGTCGCGGTATGGATGAGGCGGCGCAGCAGATATTTCTCGCGAACGATATCCAAAAAATAGTTCGCGTGGGCGGTGGTCTCGATCTGCGTCGCCAGTTCGGCAATGTAGATGGGTCCGCCCACTTCGGTGAGCTGGCCTCGGGTATTCAGCTCTTCGGCGAGAATCTTCGCGTCGAGGATCGACTTCTCCTCGAACACTTCGACGCAGACTTTGTAAATCGCCTGGTGAGCTAGACTGTAGAACGCTTCATCGGGAAGCTTTTGAGCCAGGCAACGCGAGATCACCTCGGCCGGATCGATCAAGCACGCCGCGAGCAAGCCTTTCTCCGAATCGAGACTGTGCGGCAGCGCGCGTCCCGCAGTCGTGAGATCTACCGGAGCATTGAGATTCTCCGCGCTCGCAGGCTTGACCGGCATTACCCTTTAAGCCCTTTCGTCGCGATCATTCTTCGGAAGCCGGAGCTTCTTCCTCGGCCGAAGCCTCGCTCTCGTCTTCCACGATCGGATTTTCGGAAACGACGTCGAACTTCACTTCGGCTTCGATATCCTGATACACTTTAACCGTGACGGAATGCTGTCCCAATTCCTTGATCGGGCTCTCCAAATGAATCTGCTTGCGAGTCAGGGATTCGAATCCTGCTTCGACGAGCTTCTCGTGGATGATGATGGACGTTACCGCCCCGAACATCTTGCCGGAATCGCCAGTCTTGACCGCGACCGCGAAATGCGTCTTGGCGAACTGGGTCGCTTGAGCCTTGGCGTCCTCGATGTTCTTGGCCTCGCGCTCGGCGCGGCGTACCTTGAGCGCCTCGATTTGCTTGCGGTTGGACCGGGTGAGCGGAACCGCGCGCTTTTGAGGGTATAGGAAATTGCGGGCGAAACCCGCCTTTACCTTAACCTGGTCGCCTTCCGCGCCCAAGTTTTCGACGGGCTGGATGAGTAGTACTTCGCTAGTAGCCATGGCGTAATTTGATTTGAAAAATAGTTTTTAGTGAAAGTTTTTTTTAGAATGGGACGTCTTCTTCGATATCTTCGCTTTTCTGGGCGGGCGCGGCTGCCGGAGCTGCCGGAGCGGCCTCGCGCGCTTGAGGGGCTTGAGAGTAGCCGCCGCCTTCGCCCTTCTGGCTGATCAGCTGCATGTTCTCGAGAACGACCTTCATTTTGCTGCGCTTCTCGCCTTCCTTGTTCTCCCAGGTATCCAATTTCAGGCGGCCTTCCACGAAAAGCGGATGGCCTTTGGAAACGTACTTGGAAACGGTCTCGGCTTGGCGGCCCCAGGCTTCGATGTCCACGAATGTTGTCTCTTCCTGCCGCTCGCCGGCGCTGTTATTATAGATGCGATTTACCGCCATACCAAATTGGCACACAGCGGTGCCGCTAGGTGTCGCGCGCAACTCGGGATCGCGCGTCAGGTTGCCCATCAAGTAGACTTTGTTAAAATTCGGCATGGTATCGGGGGGCTCGGGGTGATGGCCAGAATTAGACCTTCTGAATCATCTTGTGCGAAACCAATTTGTTCAAGCGAAGTTTCTCAAGAATCTTGCCTGGAACTTCCGCGTCGCCAGAAATCATGTATTGAGCGTAGACGCCGGATTCGTAGCGAATGTCGGCGGCGCGAGCGAAATCTTGGCGCCCGATGTTCGATGCTTTGGACACTTCCGCGCCCGCGCTGACGAGCTCGCCTTTGAGATTCTCGACGAGGTCGTCGGGGCTCTCTTCGCGACCACGCGTGTCGAGTATGAATGTTGCCTTATAGTTGGCCATCTTCTGTGTCTTTGTTTTTCGGTTTTCGGTTTATGTGATTCATTGCCGCTTCCGAACCGTCTCGGATCAGCCGTTCTAGGCAATCGAGATAGCGGTCCATCGAGGCGCTTATTAAAGTTTCGTCTTCCAGACTGAATTTCCCCAACACGTGATCCGCCAGATCCATCTCTTTGCAAGTCTTATGCCCGACTCCGATCCGGAGCCGCGCGAAAGTAGGCTTTATCCGGCCGATGACGTCGACGAGCCCATTGTGTCCGCCGGGGCCGCCATTGACGCTGACCTTCACTTCGCCGACGGCTAGGTTGATCTCGTCGTAGACCACGATCATCTCTTCAGGCGGTATTCTATAATAGCTGCACACCTTCTGGATACTGACGCCGCTTTCGTTCATGAACGTGCGGGGCTTCAGTAAGTGGAGCTTCGAGCCGTCCGGCAGCATCAGCTGGGCGAGGTCGCCTTTCAGATTACGGTTCTTCGCCCACTCACCGGCGCCTCGCTTGGCAGCGAAAGCGTCAATCACGCGAAACCCGATATTGTGGCGAGTCTCTGCGTACTCGCTTCCAGGATTTCCGAGACCGACTATTAGCCGATAGCTCATGGGAGAAAAGGTTGGGAAATGTATAAAGAACAAAAAGGCGAGTCCCCGGCAATTGCCAGGACCCGCCAGAAAAGTGAAAATCTATATGATGACGGTGAATACTGGCTGCTCTGCATGGTCCATGTATTCCACGCCTTCGAGAGCGGGCAACTCCTTGATGTGAATGAGATCGCCGACTTTCAGATCGGAAACGTCCGACTCGATGAAAGGAGGGATGTTCTTCGGCAGACAGCGGACCGATACCGTGTGAGCAACGTACTCGAGCGTGCCGCTTTCGTTTTTCACGCCCAAAGGCTCGCCGCGAGCGTGGACCGGAACGATCATCGTGACCAATTCGTCATCCGCCACTTCGTGGAAGTCCACGTGGATGTACTTGTCGGTGATCGGATGGCGTTGCACCTCTTTAATAATAGAGGTACGCAATTTGCTTTTGCCCTCTTTCAGTTGAACGACAGGAGCGCTGTTGCCGATCTCTTTCAGAGCGATGCGGAGATCTCTCGCGTCTACGAGCAGACTCGCTGGCTCTTTGGTTTTCCCGTAGGCAATGGCAGGGACTTTGCCTTCACGGCGCAAGCGGCCGGAAGCGGCGGAGCCGTTTTCAGTACGGGAAGTGGCGTTGATGGTAAGCTGTTTCATTTTGGTGAAATCCGGCCTCTCTCGGGCATCGAGCCATTGAGAGGAGCGGAGAAAGGTAAGAGGCGACTCTAGGAAATCAATCAAAAGTTTCTCTCAAATCCATATTTCTGAAGAAAGCTGAATCAAAGAGTTGACAAGGGATATACAAAACGGCTTTTTCCTCCCCCTATCATTGCCCTGTAGCTCAGTGGTAGAGCAGGTGACTGTTAATCACTTGGTCGTAGGTTCGAATCCTACCGGGGCAGCCAAATTTACATTCGACCGCTCCTTCCCCGAGCGGCTTTTTTTACGTCCGGACAACGCCTCCCACAGGATTTGAACCACGAAGTAGGTTCGACGGAGCGAGCTCGCGAGCGGAGATGGGGCATGCGAAGCATGAGGGCAAAGCCCCGAAGACGAGGAACGAGCCGAAGCCAATCCTACCGATCCTGAGAACGGTCATTCCCTCGCAGAGCGGCCTTTTTTGGCCGAAAACTACTGATTGGTTTTAACAACGCTCGTACCTCGCTTGATCCTCGCTTCGCGAGGCCAGGATCTCCGCTCCGCGGAGGCAGGATTCGAGTGATTGCGCGAATAGATTTCACAACCACGGAGATCACGGAGGTACGGAGGCGAAAGCATCCATCTCTTCTCCGCACCTCCGTGGTTCAGAGAGTTTTTATTCAATAGCTCACCCAATTCGAATCCTGCCCCCAACTTGTTGGGGATCCTGCCGCGAGCCCAAGCGAGCGATCCAGGCCGCAACGCGGCCGATGTTAAAAACCCAACTAATACGAGAGAAGCTTCACGATCTCTTTATCTCTGCGATGAAGCAATCCCCAACTAAGCGGCGAGTCGCCATTTGCATCACGAATCGTTTTATCCGCGCCGGCTTCCAATAGTTGTTCGATCACCTCCTTGGGTGCATAAGCGGCTGCGCGATGAAACGGCGTTTCGCCTCTTACATCCACATCTCCCCCGTAGTTGAACGAAAGGATACCAGTCTTAGCTTTGCGATTCGGGTCAGCTCCCGCTTCAAGAAGGACAGCAACGATTTCAGGATCAGCGGCAAACACATGGTGAAGCGGTGTCTCTCCCGTATCCATTCGACCCTTATTCGGATCAGCCCCAGCCTTGAGAAGACGTCGCACGCAATCCGCATTGCGAACGTGAGAAAGTCCCGCCAGAACAGACGCACCGTTTTCATTATACTGCGCATCCGGATCAGCTCCGTTCGCCAATAGAAAATCAGTAACCTCCGGATAGAATGTCAGCAGAGCCCCCTGCCCAATTTCATTGGCCCCATTGATGTCTGCCGTCGGAAGCAATCGCCTAGCCTCATCAAGGTTTCCCTCGTGGCAGGCTTTGATGAAATCCAATGTTGTCGTCATAATTGTTCTGTCATACCCAACGTCGAGACATGATGCGCCCTGGAGATAGTGGACACGGGATTCCCTGCTAGAGAGCATCAATGCATGTCGAAAAATAGACGCTACAGCGTCTGGTTCAAGAAGGAAGCAGCTCTGATTCGCCCCCCAGAAATTGTACTGGCCTTGAGTCGTCTTCCCGGCCACCCAATCGAACAGAAATTGATAGCCTCGAAAAGGCACAAGAAGCGCAAAAACCGAATCCCGACAGTTCAATCTTTGTGCCTTTTGCGCTTTTTTGCGGCGATTGAAAACCGAAAGCTTTTTCGAGCACCCAAAAGCCGCTTGTGCGAGACAGCTATATACCAATACTCCAAACTGATGATCCTAGACCGGAGCAACCATAGCTCACCCATCCGGCTTCTCCTCGGAGCGCTGGCGTTGCTCGCGGCTGCGTGTTCGCCTACGAAAAACGCAGAATCTTCCCCAGAGCCTGAACCCACTTCGAACTCCACCGTTCGCTACAATCCAACCCCGATCGGCAATCCCGCAGGCGGCCGACCTTGGATCGCTCATGTGAAAGCAGTCGATCTCGACAAAGACGGCTTCACCGACTTCATCGCTTGCGACTCGAAGGACGACACCGTGTTCTGGATACGGCAGATAGCAGAGGGGCAATTCGAAGAGACTCTGCTCGCCGACCAAATGCGGGCGCCCGTGCATATCGATCCGGTGGATATCGACGGGGACGGGGACCTGGATCTGCTCGTCGCGTGCATGAGCATCATCTTTCCGAACAATGACAAAATCGGCGCGATCATCGCACTCGAAAACGACGGAGCGAACCGCTTCTCCAAACGCATCCTCCTCGAAAACGTGGACCGCGTCACAGACGTTCGGGCCGTCGACCTAAACGGCGACGGCGCTCTCGATCTCGCGGTCGGCCAATTCGGCTACGACCAGGGAGAGGTTCGCTGGATGAAGCAGACGCGGCCCTGGGAATTCGAAAGCCATTCCCTCCTCCAGCTTTCCGGCACGATCAACGTCTGCATCGCCGATTTCAACCAAGACGGACACCCCGACATCGCCGCCCAGATCTCCCAACAATGGGAGGAAATCCACCTTTTCGAAAACGACGGCGCCGGGAATTTCGAAAGCCGCATCCTCTGGGGCTCCACCAACGAGCACTACGCCTCCTCCGGCCTGTCGACCTGCGACCTCAATCAAGACGGACTCCCCGATCTCCTCTTCACCAACGGCGACGGATTCGGCCCGACTCCCCTCCCCGGCCCGCAACCGTGGCACGGCGTCCAATGGCTGGAAAACCGCGGCCAAGGCCAGTTTCGCTATCACCGCATCGGCGACCTGGCCGGCGCC
>JAJFLS010000691.1 GCA_021772595.1 Opitutales bacterium | reverse complement strand
TTACAACGTTGTAATTTAAACGGTCGGAGAAATTGCCTATCATGAATCCCGCAGACGGAGCTATTCCTCCGAGTCCTTCTCCACCTTCGGATAAACCCGCTGCGTTCTCAAATCGACTTGGATCCTCAGCGAATCAGCCCTGACCGGAGGTTTCAATATCGCCAGCGTTCCGATGTCAGGATGCGCCCGGAAACCTGTCGAATAGACGATCTTCCAGCCCTCCTTCATTCGGACTGCGAATTCGAACGGCACTTCCTGGATCGACCCCGGATCGAACCTCATGTCTCTTCCGAAGCCGAACTCCAGCGGAAAGCTTTCGTTTCCCACGCGGGCCATCAACGTCGGGCCCGCCAGATTGAGAAATCTCAAATGCCCCTGCTCGAATTTTCCCGGGCTCTCATCGGCCACCAGCACTGTGTACGGCAGGCCACGCTTCATGTCCGGCTTCGCCAGGAAGATGAGTAAGGCCCGCGACTCTATCCCGCTGAGATCCGCAAGGGCCACCGGCTCCTCCTGCTCACGCCCCCTATCATTCGTGACGATCTTAAAGAAAAGCGCCTGATTCGAGTTTTTCGGCAAGCGTTGGATTGTCGTCCGGTATCTAGGATCGAACGAAAGCTCCTTTGATTCTTTCTCGGCATCATGGTACCGGATCTCTTTGAACAAGTCGTCCCCAAAAGCTCGAGCCGTAAACTCGAAATACTCCGACTCCTGTCCAAATGACAATTGTCCCAACAATCCCAAACTAATCGCGAACAGCCTTACTCGCATCAAATCTCGTCTCCTGTCATCCAACGAAAAGCAATCACTTTAAATATCCGGCCATACGATCCTGCCGAATTATCGGTCTCCACCATTGGATCCGCATTCGACTCAGTCGGATGCTTCTCGTGCACTCGCTGCACAATCGCCTCGCAATACGCTCGGGCCAGAACTTGCGTTGAATCGAATGGATTGACCGAATCTCCATATGCCCGAATCAAAAACGTATCGCTGCGTGCCGACAAGAATGGTGCGATCGCCGTAAGCACATCTTGTTGTGTGAGGTAGTTTGAAGAGCCCTCTGTAAATCCGACATTAATCCCAGCGTTCAATATAGCACTCTCGATAATACCTGCATCAACAAAATCCTGCAAACTCACCAATGGGCCAACAGATCCTGCCGCTGCCTGACGCCTTGACCGAATATTCCTCACAATTTCGATCGCTAGACTTTCCACATCTGCCTTTGAAAAAGAACGAAGACCTTTCCGAAAATCCTCTCGAATCGGATCCAATATAGCATCAAAAGTTGCGGAACCGGTATAGTCCCCTCGCCAGGTTTCTTCTGCCGATTGTGAGAAACGAAATAATTGCGCCTCGTCCGTTAAGGTTAGTTCATCCTGTCCCGCCAGCGGACTCGACCCTGCTGGGTCATCGTATACCCACGTTCCCAAACGTATCCCCTGAAGCAAAGAAGCCCACGCTTCCACCGAAGTCGAATTGAGGTTAAACGCTCCGTTTAAAAACAGGTGCTTAGCGGAATCAATCTCTTGAAGTTCTGCTTTGCTTGAACCAGTCGTCACTTCCATCCGCGGATTCGGCAACGGGTTTCCAACCGACCAGCTGGTCGCACTCAATTGCGGCACAGTTGATAGAAAGAACCGATCGAATACATCGTTGATAGAGTCAGAAGGATTCGGAGGGAGCGTCGACATCCCCAAATGATTCCGAACTCCAGATGGAAATTCCGCGAATTGCAAAGATCCAAGCGACAATAATTCCTGTCTCGGCAACTCAAACAGTGGAATATTATTTTTGACAGTGCCGTCACTAGTGAAACCAAGCAAATCGTATATTGAGCTATCCACTGTTGAGTTGAATGAGAAATTAGAGCCGGGATACTCAAAAAAAGCCATTGAAGCAGCGATGTAATTAAGAGGTGGAGGATTTGGGTCATCAAATGAATCCATCACAACTCCACTCGTTATCAGACCAACGCGCGGATCGTAATTCATCCAATTCACGTCAGGGTCTCTCAGTTTAAACTTATACGATAAATGCGGTTGAGCTACAGCGTTCGCCACGGTCGGCGAACTTTTCATTTCATTAAATGATATTCCGCTCAACGAAAAGCTGGACAACACATCACCTGAACTTGTTCGCAAAGTCAGCTCAGGAGACCAAACCGGACCATCGAGTGATAATCTGTCACTTCCATAGATCTCGTCTGAACTCTCGAATTCTGGAAGTTCATCAATTAAATAGTCGTACGAAGAGCCAACCGGAATCGATGCACTCGAATTGAGATTTAAAATTCCGTTTACTGGATCGTAGGCTCCACTAAAGACTTTGACTTCTCCCGATTCCCACCACGATCCAGAGGCATCAAGGTGAAATTCAGATACATTATTCATAACGTCCTCTAACCCAAAACCTGCCACAGCATTTGTCACCGTCGGAGGGTCGTCTAATACATAGTTATCGTAATAATGAACCTCAAGGCCTGACGAGCTGGGGTTCTCTATACTAATCCTCAAATCCGCACCCTGCAAACGGCTAGTGTATGGATTCCAAAGCTCAACGCTTACACCAAATTGACCGTTTACTATGCTTTTCCTTCTCTCGGGTTCAGCAGCCCCAATGCCAAGTTCCGGCACCGATATTTTAACCAGCAACTGAAACTCCGTTATTAGTGGGGCAATTGTCGGCCTCGCGTCCCCACTACCAGTTTCAATCACCTTCGGTCCGATCACGTAAGATCGTGTTAGATCAGTCGGAAGCGCAGGAGCAAATGCATCCACATTAAGATAAGGCATTAAATGACTGTTCACGAGAGCATCCAAATCAGTGTCTCCGGTATTCACTGAATGAATATTCGATAAATCCTCCTTTAAGCCGCCATTAACCGTATCGACCAGCAAGCCCTTAGATATGCCCGAGAAATCATGAAAGCGACGGTAAACATCATTTTGAGTGTAGCTCCCTAGCCCCATTCCTAGGTTCGAGATGTCACCATCCTTCTCCTCCCGCAAAGCAAACTCGCTTATGATAGATGATATCGTCGCATCGTCCACATCCACGAAAGTCCCGTCGACTTCGAGATGATTGCGATGCACCATCATCTGCCTCAATCGACGTTGCTCAAGAGGATTACTTCCATAGGGTTCATGCAGCACTTCCGGCACGGAATCCTGCAGAAGGTAACTCGTCTTAACACCATTGTCGCCGACCCAATACGCATAGTGCCCAACCGTGGCTTCATCGGAAGTCGCCAGGCCGACGATGTTATCGGAGGCTACGAGATCCTTTGGCACGTACACGTCATAATAAGATTGATTGTCCCCCGGCTGCGGTTTTGCCGATCCCGCTCCAACTAGTTTTACTATATCATTCGTCGATCCAAGATTGCTTACAAATGGATCCGCAACCTGGACGCCGCTGTCCAATGTATACGTCGCATCCAAAGGACGCGTCACAAGCCAGACGGCATTGTCGTTCGAATTATTGTTATTCCAAACACCCGTCCAAAACGGCTGATATACGCCAGTTGTCGCGGGATCAGTTACATCGTTGAAACTATCGCCGATCGTGCCACCAGCCCGTCTCCCATCCGCTGTCGCGGTGATCCGCTGATCGGGTCCTGCGAGTTCCTGGAGGTCGCCAATCGCCATTTCCAACGCCAGTCGGGCGTTAGCTCTCGCTACGCGCAAACCTTGATCGTAACGACTCGACGCGGTTTCCACTTGGGTCAACGAAACTAGCGACAAACCAAGCAGCAGGATAATGCTGGCTAACGAAAAAACTAGGATCAGAGCAAAGCCTTTTCGCTCTTTAAATTTCCGTTTCGCCGGCATCCTAAACGCCCCCCTTTCCGCGAACCACGATGAAGCGGCGGTAGAGTTTTGAGTTTTCCTCCACGACTTTATACCATCGAACATTGTCGCCGCGATCCTCCATTTCGAAAAGCTCGTCCGCGCCATCCTCACTCAACAACCGAATGAATACTTCGACGACATCTGGGTAGCGAGCACCGTAGGCACCAGTGAAGGTCGACGCTGAATGATCGCCTGAACCCTCGGAGTAAGTTGTTGCCAATCTGCTCGCCCCATCCGCGGGAAAGATCAACCGAAGCCCATCGGGCGCGTCAACATCGCTCGGATCGTCAACCGAACTATCGTAGATATACAATCGTACCCCGAAATCGACTACATTGACAGCCATGATGTTGTCCCTACTCGGAAGAACCACAGCTCCCGCCGATACATAGGGCGTTGAAGTGAGATCGAACTCGTTGTTAATCGTATCCTCAACCTGTGCTACGTTCCGATAGAGCATATAACGTGGATCTCCGAAATCGGCATGGATCGTCGATCGGATAACTTGATAGCCTACTGCATTGAGCGACGGTGCAGCGCTTATCATGCGCACCCAGCATCCAGCCCAGCCGTACTGGTGGTTTTCGGGATCATATCCGGTTCCGGCAGGACGACTCGCTGCGCTGGACTCCCATTTCGAGCCTGCGTTCGAACTATTTGTCAGCACTGTCGCTGCGAACATCACATCTGTACCTTCTCGAAGAAACGCCGATTCAAAATCGCGGGCAATAACATCCAAGGCAGCCCGCGCCTCCGTCTCACGAGCTACTGAATCGCCGACATTATCCCACACTGCGACGAAGTCCCGCCCGATCGAAACAAAGAAGTAGCCAATAACCGCAGTAATCCCCAGCGCGACTATCAGCTCGATCAATGTAAATCCATTTCGCCTCGAATTCATTTTCTCAATACCGCCGGCAATATTAACTGCTGCAGCCCTTCCGCATTGCCTTCGTTGTTTATATAACCCCCACCCGAATCCTCCACATACGCTGGCCAAATTATATTGAACAGAAATACGCGATACGCGTCATCCGCATCGTAAGTGTAGTCGCTCGGCGGCGCGACGGTTACCTTGTAGTATTTTTCCGATTCGGTCATATCTGTTCCGTCCTGGGCGAGTTCCTGCAGATCCGAGCTTGCATAGAAAACAACATCGCTATCCAAGAAACTCGTGTGGAATACATCATAAGTTAAATCTTCTCCACTAGGACCGGCTCCGACATCGAGTATCGTCGCTCCCCCCAATTCCAACTCGAGCAGAGTTTTTATTTCAACCGCGTTAGGAGCATTCCCTTCGGTCTCTGAATTCCGATAAGAAAGCGCCACCAGTCCAATCGCCGGAACGACGATGATAGCGAAGACCGCTAAAGCGAGCACCGTCTCCAGCAAAGTGAAACCCGACTTTATTTTAACCAAGGAGGACACGGAGATATGGAGGCGAAGAGACCTACAAAACCTCCGTCCCTCCGTGTTCTCCCTGGTTGAAAAATTTTTCGTTTCGAGCGTTTTCATATCATAAGGCACTCGGATCATCCACGGCGTAGCTCACTCCGTTGAGACGAATATTCATTCCAACAGCTTTGTCGCTCTCCTCGAAAAACAAATCGCCCGAAGCCGCGTAACTAGCGACTCCTAAGACGATATGGTTGCTTTGAGAGCCATTGTCCGCGGTGCAAACACCGAAATCGACTCCTTTGACGCGCCCATCCGGTCCGAATTGGTAGCCAATCCAATCTTGTTCGTTTCCAGTTGAAGCATCCAAAACGATTGTATCCAAAACTGGGTACTCGATCGCTCCTATCGCATTCGGCGAACCGCCGCCATTGGAACAATTGTACTGGCTGCGCATATCAGGATCGCTCCCATCAGCCGGCCACGCGCTATCGAACGTGAATCCATCAGTCGCGGAATCGTCGATTTGCGGCACAAAATAAACCCCTTCCGGCAGGTAGACTCCCGAATGGGCCGCTTTCCATATTGTCGAGTTGTATTCTTCTTCGACAATCACGCCAGCGAAACGGAGAAATTTTTCCCGGTCCCCTTTTTCGTAGTTGATGATGAGCATCGCGTTGCTGCCACGCATTATCGCCTGTTGGCGCGCGAAGCGTAGCAGACTGTGAAGTTCATTGCGAGCAGCGTTGATCGCGCCGGGCGGCGTGCTGGCTCGATAGCCTACAAACCCCATCGTCCCTAGAATCGTGATGATCGAGAGCACGACAATAAGTTCGAGCAACGTAAAGCCTCGCTTCATTTCCCCCTCAATCATTGGGCGTAAATATTGTCGTTATTATTTAGAGCACCGGCGTTCTTCTGTCCCTCGACGGTTACTTCTGTAAAGACGGTGTCTGGGCCAGCCGAAAACAATACGTATGTGAAATTCTCCCAGCTCGAGTCGTCGGGATCATAGCGATACTGGTACGCGTTGCCCCACGGGTCGACAATCGCATTGTCCACCAACGCGGGAGGATCCCCTACGATTGGAAAACTCTCGTTCGCAAATTCAAGAGAGCCGCGATCCAGCAGCGAAGGGAAGTTGCCCAGTTTTCCATTCGGCGCCAGCGTGCCTGCCAAGGCGTTGAACAGGATTTTCCCCATTGGCTGAGCCGACCCTTCCACATCCACTTTCTTCGGATACTCGCCGAACTTGAGCTTGTACTTCTCGAGGGCCTGCTGGATCCGAATGATATCGGTGTTCGCATCCTTGCTTCTCGAGAGCGGCATAAAACCGCCCACCCCAATCGCCAGCATCGTCATGAGAATCACCATTATCGTTACGACTCCGACGATCTCAAACAAAGAGAAACCCCGCTTCCGCAAACACCGATGACCTTCGACTAGCATACCCCTATCCTTATCACCTTCGCCCCTAGAGGCGCACCGGGGGAGGACAGGCAAAGTTGTAGGAGCGGCGTTACGCCGCGATAGGGGCAATTAAATAGCGGGGGAAAGCCGCGCCGACAAACAAGAAATTCAGCCAAACCGCACCCCGCCGGCAGCGGCGTCACTACGGCAAGA
>JAJFLS010000070.1 GCA_021772595.1 Opitutales bacterium | reverse complement strand
CGGATGAAGCGCAGGCGGCGAATCAGGAGCGTTGGGGAAAGTATAGCTTGTACCAGGATTACCACGACACGGTTCTGAAGGGGTTGAAAGAGGCGGGGGCATTGATCGAGGAGTGTTTCGGGATCGGATCGAGGGATTATCGCTACTATGTGGATACGGGTCCGATTATGGAGCGCGGCTGGGCAGCGGCTTCCGGTATGGGCTGGCAAGGGAAGAACGGGATGCTGATCTCGAAGTCGCACGGGAACTGGCTGTTGCTGGCGACCTTGCTGACGAAGGTTCCCATAGAGCCCGATCCGCCGGTGAAAAAGAGTTTGGGCCGGGGTCAAGTGGAGCTAGGAGCCTTGTGCGGGAAATGCCGTCGATGCATCGATTCGTGTCCCACCGATGCGATTGTAGAGCCGGGGATTATTGATGCGAATCTATGTATCTCCTATCAGACGATCGAGAACAAGGGGATCATTCCCAGAGAGATTCGATCGGCGATCGGGAGCCGGATTTTCGGCTGTGACATTTGCCTGGATATCTGTCCGTGGAACCGATTCGCGAAATCCGGAAGGCAAATGCTGCTTGCCAAGCGTTACGATGTGGCGGAGTTGAGCCTGCTGGAAATTCTGAATATGGACGTCGAGACGTTTCGGGGAGTGTTCAGGAAAATGCCGATAAAGCGGCTAAAACTGAGAGGCTTGCTGCGCAACGCCTGTATCATTGCGGGAAATCTGGACGAGAATCCTGACTGGCGTGCGGAGGAAGGTCTGCGCTGGCGCGCGCTTGTCGTTGAATCACTGGTACGCTTATCTCGGCACGAAGAGGCCATGGTCAGGCCGCATGCCATTTGGGCATTGTATCGCTTGCTCGGGGTAGAGGCGAGCGCGCGCTTGACAGTCGCGAAAGAGGAAGAGGACGACGAACCAACTTTGGAAGAGTACGGTTGGTGGGAAGAACGACGACTTGTTTAGGGAGAGCGGATGAAATTGTAATGATAAGTTCGGGGCGACGCCCGAACCCTACCTTTTAGGTCCGTTTTAGTGAAGACTGGCTAGCGTCCAGGCGCCGTCCCGGATTAAAGGCCTGTTCAACCACGGAGCGCCTTTTTGATTCGTCGATTCCCGCGCTCAACGGCGTAGTCTAGAGCCGTTTTCCTTTTTGAATCTACAGCCCCTATGTCGGCTCCAGCGCGGAGCAGCAACTCGGTGACCTCTGCGCAGTCGTCCTTCTGAGTGGCATTCATGATGAGAGGAGTCATCCCATATAAATCGGAATCGGCCTTCATGTTTCTCGAGTTGACCTCGGCTCTTCGACTCAAGAGGAGCTCGACTGTCCGCGGCGAATGTTCGCTCGCCCAATGAAGCGGTTTTCCGCCGTAGCAATTTGTCTCGTCGGCTTCGATCGCCGCGCCAGCGTCTAGTAGCAATTCAACGATCTCGACAAAGCCGTTGTGCGCGGGCCAATGTAATGGTGTATCGCCAATCCAACCACGCTGATGCACCGAGAGAGGGTCGGCCGCTATATGTTTTCGAACAATTTCTATCCAGCCTTCTCGCGCTGCGAGATTTATAGCGACCCCGAGCTTGTTGGTGCCGTCGGCCTTTTTCGGAATCTCGTTGAGGAAGTAGTCGACGATGTCCTGATGCCCATTCCATGCGGCCTGAATGACGGGCGGGTAGGTGTTCATCGGATTCGTGTAGACTTCAGCGCCGCGCTCTACTAGAAGCTTGCAAATCGACAGCTGTCCTTTGGCCGCAGCGAATTGGAGGGTGCTCCAGTGATACAGCTCAGGATCAGCATGCCGGGCGTGAGCGAGACTGGAGTCGCTATCGAGCAGTCTGCGGACAGCTTCGATGTCGCCAGCAAGTATGTAGGGGAAGATTGTTTGGGTGTTTGTGCTCATCGTTTAGTCCGCCGCTAAAACGGTATGCGTTGATCGAGCGAAGTGTCGACCTCATTGTTTTACGAGATCGAGAATTAGAGAATATGCGAAAATCGATTTTGGCGTTAGAAGAGTATCCAGAAAGTCAGTGTAGGAGCGGGTTTACCCCGCGATAAAGCCAATCGATAAAAATTGAATGAGAGTTATCGCGGGATAAACCCGCTCCTGCTATTGGCGAATCATCAAGCGTTTATAAATTATTAAGGCTGATCGACTTTAAAGGAATAGAGTTCGCGTGATATTCCAAAGGCTCGGCGATTTTCGTCAATCGCTCTGACCCACCAGCTATATTCAAAACCATCAAGAAGGATCGTTGGAGTCTGGTAGCTAGCGCTTTCGATGTTGCTTTTCAATTCAACTAGCAATCCGTTTTTTTGTATGAGTATCAGACTATAGGTGGCGGCGCCTTCCAGCGGGTCCCATTCGAAGTGCGGTGTTAACGTTGATACAGTGGATCCCATCGCCGGAGATAAGTTTGTTATAGGTTTACTTACCGGGACGTTCATAGTGTGATTGTCCGTGCCTGCGTGAACTGTAAGAGATATATTCCAACCAGCCCAATCTCCAGAACTGGGGGACCTCAAGTTATAGTCGCCCGGTGATGGGATAGGGAAGAAATAGTTTCCTTCTGCATCAGATATTGTCGTGCCTACCAGATAGAATGTATGATCCAAAAGTTCTACAACACGATTGGGTATCGCAATATCGTGGTGCTTCACTGCTCCGTAGACGACCGATTTGTTCAGCCAGGATATGCGGAAGAACTTCTGTGGAGCGGACAGTGGAACCTTCATTGACATCGTCCCGCTGGTAGCCGGTGAGCCGGGGAGTGTGGACTCCTTTATCCAATTTGGAGGGTTCAATGAGGATGTAGATTCTATGTAGTACAATCCTCGTACGGTCGTGTTCGACCAGGTTAGCGTCCCGTCGTTGGAGAGGGATTTGATATTAAACTCCTGAGCGCCGCTTTGGAACGTGAGGAGAAACGAGCAGATGATTAGAAGAGTGATTCTATTAACCATTTCACGTATATGAAATTCCAGCGATAGTCGCCGAGGCAATGGGGGTAGGTAGGAGTAACAGCTCACGGTAAACAAGTAGAGTATCCGCCGAGAATAGAGACAAGCCAATACTGCGGATTGAATTGCAGCGATCCCACATCGAGTTCTCGATGTAGCTACGACGCGAAGGCGGCGTGGTCTGAACGACGCAGTCGTTCAGCTACGGGAAGAGGTGGGCTGTGAGTTGGAGTTTGGTGGCCGCTCGCTGTCCTACATTTTGAAGAGGGCTTTGCCGATTTTTCCTGGAAGGAAGGAATGCTTGAGGGCGGTTCGCCAGTCTTTGAGGGGATAGGTTGCGGCGACTTCGGTGGAGATGTTGGCGGTCTTCATGAGTTGGGCGATTTCCTCGTGCATCGCTTCGATGGTTTCGCGGGAGGCGTTGCGGTACCATTGGTTGACCCAGAAGCCACGGAGGCGCAGATCGTTGAAAATGAGGTGGCGCGTGGGGAAGGGCGCGGGCTCGCGGTCCATGCCGCCGTAGGTGACGAGGGTGCATCCGTTGGCGAGATGTTTTGAAATCGTCAGGGCGCTGGATCCGCCCACTGCGTTGAGGCCGAGTTTCGCTTTTTGCTTACCCATGATGTCGGCGATTGCTTGGGCGGCGTCACGGTCGTCTTGGATGATCTGCGTCGCTCCGAGTTCGAGGAGGCGTTGGGCGGATTTGGGATTGCGGACGAGGTTGACGGTCTTTATGCCGAGGTGACTGGCGAATTGGATGACGAGTTTTCCGACGGCGGAGGTGGCGGCGTTTTGGATGACCCAGTCTCCAGGCTCGAGTTTCGCGAAGTCGTGGATCAGTCGCCAGGCGGTGGCGGGGTTGACCCAGAACATGGCGGCTTGCTCGTCGTCGAGAGACGGCGGGGCGAGGTACAGCTGGGATTCTCTGGCATTGGCGTAGGTCTGCCAGGACCCGGGCTCGGCGGAGAAGAGCACGCGGTCGCCAGTTTTGAATCGGCTGGCGTTTTCTCCGGTGGCCACGATTTCGGCGACGCCTTCCAATCCGCCAGTGGCGGGCAAGGTGGCCAGCTTGCCGTAGGTTCCGCTAATGCGGCCGAAGTCGGCGGGGTTGATCGGGGCGGCGATTATGCTGAGCGTGACGAAATCCGGCTCGGGCGCGGGCAGATCGATTTCCTCCAGCGAGAGGACGTCGTAGGGGTCGCCAAACTCAGAGTAGCGGAGAGCGAGCGATTTGTTGGGAGTATTCACGAGTTTGTTGCGGAAAAAATGGTCGTTTGCGGGGATCGCGGATTGCGTTTCCTGGTCCAATAAACAGCTTATGGAGACAGATGCGCGCTTCAAGCGTTACTCTTTCCAGTCTGCCACCATTTTCTTTATGAGAGTTGTTAGTGAAATGATTATAGAAATCGTTTTGATTTGCTGTAGGGGCGTCGCTTGCGGCGATCCGCATAAGGAGCTCTCGACTCAACCGACGCGGATCGCCGCGAGCGATGCTCCCACAAATTCGGTTCACTAGGCACATTCTGATGAGAGTTTATCTGCGCGAGCCTAGAATATCCGATGTTAAAGAGTTCATCGAAAAAAATCGGTCAAGCTTGACGATGCATCGGCCATGGGTTTATCCGACCACGACACCGGCGGGCTATCGGACCTATATCGAACGACTCCAGGAAAGTCGTTACAAGGGATATTTCGTGTGCCGGAAAAATGACGACGCGATCGTGGGCATGGTGAATCTGAGCGAAATCATTCGCGGCGCGATGGACGGGGCCTTCGTTGGCTATTGGCTGTACGATGGATATCAGGGAATGGGCTACATGACGGAGGGGCTGGCGCTGGCGCTCGATGAGGCGTTTAGCGGCTTGGGTTTACATCGTTTAGAGGTGAATATCCAGCCGACGAATACGAGCTCGATCGCATTGGCGAAACGGTTGGGCTTGATCAAGGAAGGGTTTTCTCCGAAGTATTTGAAGATTGGAGGCGAGTGGCGGGATCACGAACGCTGGGCGGTGATTGCGGAAGACTGGATTGGCAAAGGTGGATCGCTTTGGGTGGCGAGTAAGGAGTGGTCGGTCTCAAGGGATTGAAGAAGACGATTTTTTAAACCACAGATTATCTAGAGCAGCGAAGTCGCAACCAAATGCTGCCCACGGATCACACGGATTTTCACGGATAAAATGGGAGTAGAATTTGGACCTTTTTTCCGCGGCTTGTCTCGGCGTAGCAGTGCGTAGACGGAAGCGGAAACCTATTTCCTGACGCAGGAAGGAACTAGCGAACGCAGAGAGCGATGACAAAAAACCTCAAGCAGATCGATTTTGTCAACGCTTAGGTCTTCGCGCTGCTACGCCGAAACAAGTCGAGCCAAAAGATTCGAGTGGTTTGAGTGGAGGTTTTGAACTAATCTGATCTGTGTTCTCTGTGAAATCTGTGGTTAACCTTTTCGCATTTCTGCGACGTTCATCTGCCTTTGATTGAAAACAGCGTTGCCGATGGGGCGATTATCTAGATTCATGGCTTGAACATGGGAAATGAAGTAGGATTTCTAAACGAAGCGAAACTGGTCGATTGGGCAGAGCTGACTCCTGGCCGAATCGAATCGGAGATCGGCCAGGCGCTCGAATCGGCGAAAGGGGAGATCGAGGCGATTTGCCAAGTCAGTCCGGAGACTGCTACTTTCGAGAACACCTTTCTCGCTCTGGAAGGCGCAGGCGAATCACTGTCTCGCGCTTGGGGCCGAGTGGATCATCTAACATCGGTTAAA
>JAJFLS010000690.1 GCA_021772595.1 Opitutales bacterium | reverse complement strand
CATGAACATTCCGGCAGTGGTAGGTCTGGGCGACATTTCGAAAAAAGTGAGCCACGAGGACGTGGTGCTAGTGGACGGCTACGAGGGTCGGGTGATCGTCAATCCAAGCGAGGAAACGCTCTTCAAATATGGCAAGCTGAAAGACGAGCACGCCGATATCGAGGAGCGAATGATTGCTCTATCGAGCAGGGCTTCCAGGACGAAAGACGGCTACGAGGTCCAGTTGATGGCTAATATCGAAGTTCCGGATGAGGCCGTGAAGGCGGTTGAGCTCGGATCGGATGGGATTGGGCTGTTTCGCACGGAATATCTTTTCATGAACGTGAAGAAGCTGCCTTCGGAGGAGCAGCAGTTCCAGGCGTATCGGCAGACCGTCGAGACAATGGGGGATTTGCCGGTCATTATTCGGACCTTGGATCTGGGAGGCGACAAGATGTCGAACTTGCCCGAGTTCCACATGGCGCCCGAACTGAATCCGTTTCTTGGATACCGAGCGATCCGGTATTGCCTAGACCATGCGGAGATTTTCAATATCCAGCTCAGAGCGATTTTGAGAGCGAGCGCTTTTGGAAACATCCGAATCATGTATCCAATGATTAGTGGCGCTCCGGAATTGGAACAGGCCAACGAGCTTCTCGAAATCGCCAAGGACGAGCTGAGGAGCGAAGGAGTGGCATTTAATGAAGAACTAGTTTCGGGGTCGATGATCGAGATTCCCAGCGCGGCGATGGCTTGCGATACTCTCGTGAAAGGCTCGTCGTTCTTCAGCGTCGGAACGAACGATTTGATCCAGTACCTCATCGCGGTCGATAGGATGAATGATCGCGTGGCCCATCTTTACGAGCCGACGCATCCGGCGGTGCTGCGTACGCTAGACATGATCGTTAAAGCCGCGAAAAAAGGCGGGATCGAAGTGAGCGTTTGCGGCGAAATGGCCGGCGACCCTTCCTTGTTGCCTCTTTTGGTGGGCATGGGAGTCGACTCGCTGAGCATGGCGCCGGGCTTGTTGCCGAACGCGAAATACGTTTTGCAAAACATGAATATCACCGAGGCTAGGGAGCTGGCGGAAATGGCGCTTTCTGAGACCGACGGAACGGTGATTCAGGAAAAGCTGATGGATTTCTACGCCTCCAGTATGGCGGAGTTGTATTAGTCGCCAAACGGAGGGCTGAGGCCTGTCCTCCCTACCATTCGAATGCGGGGTTAAGCTGCTGCTACGCTCGTTTCAGTCCAGTGGCGAGCAGGGTTTCGAATCTCGGCTTTTCGGTTTCTTTCGAAACGACGGATACGGAGACGTTTTCGAAACCGGCATTCTTCAGCCAAGAGTGCAGTTTCCCTTCGGAGAACCCGAGCCAGGTATCCGCGTAGAGTTCTCGGGCCTTTTCGAAGGAATGCTCTTTCAAATCGAGAATCACGATTCGCCCACCCGGTTTCAAAATCCGAAACGCCTCGGCGATGGCTTTCTGGGGATGGCTGGCGTGATGCAAGGCTTGGCTCAGCAAGGCTATGTGCACCGACCCATCATCGAGCGGGACGGCTTCGATGTCCCCGAGAAGGTATTGCAGATTCTCCAGCTGATTCGTCTCGGCGAGTTCCATGCCCACCTCAACCATCTTCGGGGAACGATCGATGCAATAGACTTTCTCCGCCTGCCGAGCGATTAGCTGGGAAACCATGCCTTCGCCCGCGCCGAGATCGGCGACGATTACGGGCGGGACAAGATGCAGAAGCATGTGGCCGATGCCCTCCCAGGACCGTCCTGGGCAGTAGTTCTTGCCGAGCCGTCCGGCGATGAGATTGAAATACTCTTCGGCGATTTTGCGGCGCTTTTGGATGACGCGCTCCAGACTCTCCGCGTCTTCGCGCAATTCCGGCGATTCGGCGACCGCTTGCGTGGCGGCAGCGATAAGGTCCGCTTCCGCCGTTTCAAGTCTCGGACGAATGGAGTAGAACGACTTCTTGCCGTCGCGGCGATCGACGACGAGATCGGCCTTTCGGAGAATCGCAAGTTGAGAGGAGATGCGCGACTGGGGCATCGCCAGTGCCTCCTGGAGTTCCGCGACCGATAGCTCCTCTTGGCTGAGCAAGGCGAGAATTCGAAGCCGGGTGGGTTCGGCGAGTACTTTGAGCGTTTCCCAAGCAGGTTTCATTTTGGGGAAGTAAGAAGTAAAAATCAGGAATTAAGAAGTTTAAAAACGTAGGTCACGATCGCTGACTGTCTTTGATGCTCCGACCGTTTAAATTATAACGTTGTAATTTAAACGGTCGGTAAGCAGGAGCATCTCCATTTGGTTCTAGTGCGGCCAAAAAAAAGCCGCGCTTCCTGGTGGGAGGCGCGGCTTGAAAATGTTTTGAAGCGATTGGCTCAGCTTTTGACGAGATCGACGTAGCGTTCGATGGACATGACCTTTAGGAGGCTGTCTTCGCCTTCGATGTGCAGCTCGACTTCTTCCCCTGGGGTTTTGGCGATGAGAGCCTTTCCTAGCGGAGTCTTGTATGAGATGACCTGCTTTTCCGGAACGCTGTCCCAAGCTCCAAGGATGGTGTAGGTGATTTCCTTGTCGGTCTTCTCGTCGAGGAGTGTCACCACGCTTCCGATACCGATGGCATCATTTCCGAGTTCGCTAAAGTCGGTGATCTTCGCTCTCTGGAGATCCATTTCCAGCTTGTTGCGTCGCGCAAGCAGAAGTGACTGATCTTGCTTGGCCATCTTGTATTCTGAATTCTCCTTCAAGTCGCCATGTTCGCGAGCGACTCCGATCGCTTTGCTGTTTTCCGGAATCTGCTTCGTGACGAGATCGTCGTATTCGGCGACGGACTTGTCGTAGCTTTCGCGCGAGACGATCAAACCGGTTGCGCGGGTCTCTTCTCCGGTTTCGAGAAGCGACTGCACGGCTGGGAAAATCCTGATGAAGCGGGCGAGCAAGGACTTCTTGGTGAGTTCCTCGAAGCCTTGGTTCAAGAGCAGATTGTTCGCCAAATCGCGCGCGGTTTCGGAGTCGGCGTCCGCGAGCAAGTCGGGGATCAGCTCCGCGTCTTCGCTAAGAATATCCGCGAGCGGGATGCGGCGTGAAGTCACGATCTGGAGCGCTTCGTAATCGATGGCGTAGAAAATGGCGTTCAAAAGCCGCGGCTTGATCATCGAGCGAACGAGGTCCCCGTACTTGCGGGAGTTGCGGTTCTTTACGATCCAGAGGAGCACGGGCTCCTTCAAGTTTTGCTCGGTCTGCCAGCGTTTGAGCGTCTCTTGGAGATCTTTCTCGAAATCGTTTTCGAGCAGGAAGTTGATGCAATCGGTGGTGAACTTGCCGCTGCTGGATTTTAGCAGGCTGAAGGAAAGTTCTTTCCACTCGGCAGGGTGGGATTCCTTGATCAGCTGGAGAGCGCGGGTTTGCAGATTTGTCGCGAGTTCCTTAAGCAGGGAGTTGAGCCCCTCGGTATCGTTAACGAGCTCAACGAGAGTTGGCTCGAAGTCTGCGATATCGATTTCCAAGATTGCGGCCAGATCGTTTCGGATCCAAGCGCCTTTCAGTTTCTCGGCAGGCGAGAGTTGGTTACTCTCCTTGACGGCTGTGGCCAACCCGTGGAGAACGCCCGCGAGTTGATCTTTGATCTCGGGCTTTTCCTTAACGGTATCGAGAAGCTTGTCGGCTATCAAAACGCGTCGCTTTGCGGACTGCGTCGTGTTGTATTCTTCGAGAAGTTCGTCCTCGATACTTACCGGCTCCTCGCGAAGCACGTACATGCCGGTCTTGCGCGGCGGCACGGCGACCCGTGGGTCTTTAGCCAGGATTTTCTTGGTGGCGGTCCACCATTTCTTAAATTTGGCCGCTCCTACTACTTGAGTGAGGATGGCTTCGACTTCGATTGCGCTCGTGGCCCCGTTGGGGTACTGCTTGAGCAATTCGATGACCAAATCGGCTTGCTGCTTGGAAATCATCTCGTCGATGGCGTCGGGCTCGGTCTCTTTCCGGGCAAGCAAATGCTCCGGCGGGAGGACCTGCATCGTGACGACGCAAAACCCTGGATCCATGCGATGGCCTTCCTTATCTTCGAAATCGATGATCAGCTTTGTGTCCGCTGCGTCGTATTTCTTTATTTGTCCGAAGCCCCAGCTCTGGTGTATACAGTAGCTTCCGGGCTGCATGGACTCGAGCTTCGCCTTGGCGGGCTTGAGCTCGGGTTTGCGTGTAATGAGTTCTAAAACGGCTTCTTCGTTCATCTGAAGTTATGAGACTAAAAGTTTAAGTCAGGAGCCTTTTTAAGGAGTTGTCAACGAGTGTCTCAGCTTGGCAGTGTCCTATTTTGGGCACCGATTATTCTTTTGCGGCGTTCAAAAGTGCCGCTTTGACCGCTGTCTCAGGTGAGATCACGGGAGGGATTTCAAGGACGGTCGTGTACTGCGTTTCTCCGCTATCGTCCAGATACGACCATGCGTAGCACTTGCTCGCCTTGGCGTGATTCATTAGCTCGAACACTTCGACATCCCCAGTCCACGCGATTTCGCCTTCGAACAGTTCGGTCACTGGCTCGGTTGATAAATGCGAAGAATCGCAGCCGTGCATGACTGCGATCGCGTCTCTCAAGACTTCAATATCGCTCATCCTTCTATCATTTCGACCATATCCGAGACTGTCCACATCGAAGATTCGATCCCCGCTTCCTGAGCGGGAGTACAGCGAATCGAGCCGTGGACCTTCGCGAAGTTGTAGTAGACGAAATTCATCGCCACCGCTGCTTTGAAGTTCTCAAGCTTCTTGCTGAAAGCGTTCGTAAGGCGGCTCAAGCGTCGGCAGTGCATGCGGAGCGTGTGGTTCTGCTTTTCGATATGGCTAGTGCAAATCTTAGACTCCTCGGGATTCCCGACGATGGTTTTGCGTGTGACAGAGACAACTTTCGGAGGGCTGTACTTACGCTGATTTTCGACATCGCCTTGGGAGAAGGTTTTTACAACCTGGCCGTAGTCGACTTGCCCAGCGAACCCTTTGTCAACCGCATCGAGGTAGGTGAGGAGCGAGTCGGTGCTAAGTTGGATGCGGTTCTTCATTCGGAGGGCCAGATCTTCGATAAAGGCGTTGGCGTTGACGCCGTCGCGATTGCCGACCCTGAAAGAGGGGATTAGCTTGGTGTCACGATCCAGGCTTATGAATGTCCAGATGTCGCCCTTGTCTAAATCCTCATCCATAACGTTCTTCTGTTTCTTTCCGATGAATCCCCAGATCTCGTCAACCTCGACATTGCGGCAATCGAGATTACGCATTTTCTCGTCCATTATAATAGAGCAGCCGTCGCCCATACGGACGCCAAGCCGCATGATCGTGTCGCGATGCACTCCCGTCATACGCTCGATAGAGCGGATGGATGAGCCCTCGCAAAGAGCGGAAACCGCCAGAATCTTCTTATCTCTCGAAAGTTTGTTTGCCATCTTAGTAATTAATGTAATACAAATATTAAGGATTGCAAGAGTATTTATTGTATTACATTAAATAAATGAATTCAGCAAAGAGAGGTAGACCCAAGTTGGCCAAGAAGAGCCAGAAGTCCAAAACACTGCAAGTAAGGCTGACACAGGACGAGCACGAGAAGCTAGAGGAGCATGCACGACAAGACGGCGACTCTAGCATCTCATCATGGGCGAGAAAAGTCTTGCTAAGAGCCTCGGAATAGTATTTATGTATTACAAAAATCATGGACCTGGCGGGGGTTGGACCCGCATCTCCTGGGTGTAAAGCACAGGCGGTCTACCATTAACCTACAGGCCCTATAATTTTTAAAAGACGCCTTCCCCCGACTTAGTAACCGCTGATCAGGCCAAGCTACCGGAGGGAGGTGTTTTTGTTTTTTACGTGCAGGTATGGGTCGGCGTCATCTCCGTCAATCCACACTTTTTAGTTGGCGGAGGCATCTCGGGCCTCCTCTCTTTATTATCTGTCATCTTATTTTCCCATAGGCCCATTGGCCTACCCTGGGGTACTAAAGCGGCGCAGAGGGGGCTAGTGCAAGCTAAATATGGGGTACCTCTAAAAAACTTGCATTCCTTGAACCTATTAGTACCTTAGGGACCATGAAGGCTAGTAACGCAATCAATGAACTCTTGAAGCTCCTTAGGGAAGCGTTGGACGACGCTGAAAGCTACCGAAAGGCACTAGATGCCTTGGATGTTGATGTAGACGAAGAGCTTAGGAAACCCGATAATACTCAGATAACCCTATTTGATTCTGATCCAATCATTCCCCGTTCCAGGCATCGTTCAGCTCCTGCGAAAATAGTAACTAAGTCAGATATGCTTCGAGGCATTTTTGCTAGCTTCAACGGTGATTCCTTTCATACGCAGGCGGTTGTTCAGGGCTTTAAAAAAAGGTATCCTGGAAAAAAGATGAATAGAAAATGGGTTAGCGCTTTCATGACTAGCGAGAGAAAGCTAGGGAGACTTGAGGTCGTTAGGCCTTATGATCGCAGTAAGCCCTCTGTTCCCATTCTCTACAAGCTTAAGGATTAAGGAATTCAGATTCCTTAGAATTCTCATTTCAAATTAGGAGACTGCCCAATAGAGCATCAATTGGGCGGCCAATGCGAAGAAGGAGGCTTTTCACGTATGTGTTTAAAATTATTTCTGGATTTTTACAAAAACAGCCCTCTTTAGGCTTTAAATTTCTGGTAGAACTGCTTAACCATTCTTATCCGTTATCGTTGTCCTTTTATTACTCCATTCCTGTTTCATCTCTTGCGAAACCGCATTTACGACATTATTCGTAAAATGGTTGCAAATTCCTCAAGCTTCATTGCATGTGTCCGTTTTTTGCATGGGAACAACGAAATTCAATGTGAGCGGTGCTTTCGCTAGCCAACCTTAAACGTAATATTCCAGTATGACCACAACCTTGGATCCAGATACTAAAGACAAGGAGTTTCCTGAACTACGTGTTGATGAAGACACGAGACGGGTAACTGCGGCGAACGCAGCTCGATTTAGAGGCAGTGTGCGAATCGCAACGGGGCGAATAATTACAGACAAAGAAGTGCTGGACATGAAGCGACGAGATGCTGAGAGGCAGTTGCCTTAAGCAAGTTAGCTTTCAAGCAAGTCTATTCCCTGCAGGAATCCAAGTTACCCTTTCCCATCACTAGCCTGTGCCGTTACTCGACTCCTCTTCTGCTGAATTAAGACATAAGCTTACCTGTCTAACTAAGCTCCATTTCCTTACGAAAACGTGGTACATTCGAACGGAAGAATCGAATGTGAATATCGGGTTGGGCAGTTTTATTCAACCCTTGCAGGAAATTCGAGCGGCTTATGATCACTTTGCTCGAGCTTTGGATTGCGAGCTCGACATCGGAGTGAGAGGAGAATCCCCTGATTCGGACGATCAAATTTACGTAGCAACACAAATCGATAAAGCTCTAGGCCATCAATACAGGGCGTTTTTCGATGTGTGCGACTTTCTTGGTGTTACAATTCGAGAGCGGGTCTATAAATTGCTTTCAGATTTTTCTGCTACCGATATAAATTCGGCTATGCCAAACTACTATTCCGAAATTCGTCCAAGGCTGGAAAAAGCAGGTAAGGACATCGCCAATTACAGGAAGGACAAAGACATTGGGGGCGAGGTGGATTCGCTAATCGATTCAGCAGAGGACTATGACAAGGTTCTCGAGCAGATGATGAACGATCTCGATATAATCGAATCGTCGATCAAAACCTGTGTCGATTTTCAGAACGCGCGACTGGAGAAGAAAACCGAAGAGGACAAAAGGGCCAATAGATCTATAGCATTTGGTTTCGCAGGAGCGATTTTAGGAGCTTTAGTAACTTATCTGGTCGCGAAGTGAGCGTAGTTTTTTCTAATTCTACATCAGCCTTCCCAGGATACTTGCGAGGGCCGCCAAATTAGGACACTACCCTCAGCTTCAAGCTCCTTCGCTTGCAAATGAGCGATTCTTCCTGGAGCTGTGCGACCGAACTGACGGTCCGATTTATAAAAAAACCGGCCCGACTGCCGCATTTACTGGAGAGATTGCCTTCCTCGTTGGACAAAGGGTCTCGCCGGAGGTGCCAATTTCTGCTCACCGGCGTGGTCAGGCATTTGAGCTTTTTGGAGGCGGGTCTGGACGAATTTTTGCGAAAACGACCGCGTCCGGGGCTACGAGCGGCGCTTTTGGTCGCGGCATACGAGCTGATGGTGGATGCGGGCAAGAGCGCTAAAATTGTCGATCACGCGGTTCGTCAGATTGGAGAGAAATACAGTAGCGCCGAGAAAGGTCTGGCGAATGCGGTGCTCCGAAAAGTGGCGGCAAGGATGCCCGAGCGGTTTTCCGCGCAAGCGAAAGACGAGGACGAGGCGGCCATTCGCTATAGTCATCCGCGTTGGTTGATTAAGCGCTGGAGCGAGCAATTCGGTTTCGAGGCCGCAGTTAGCATGGCGAAATGGAATCAAGAGGAGCCTGAGCTTTTTATGCTCCCATTGAAGGAAACGCCCGGTGCCGAGATGGGCGTTGAATCGCCTTGGAGTCCGTATCGAAACGCGAAGGGCTTGAATTGGACGGAGGTCAGCGAATTGCTGGACGAAGGGGCGGTTTACATTCAGAATCCGGGCGCCCGGATCGCTCCCGGACTGCTAGTCGGCAACTTCACGGGCGGACGCATCCTCGACTTGTGCGCGGCGCCCGGCGGAAAGAGTGTCTATCTTAATAGAGCGCTCGGGGACGAATTGAGCGAAATCGTGGCGGTCGATCTGCCGGGTCCTCGGTTCGAGCGATTGCTTGCGAACGTTTCAGATTTCGGTTCCGAGAAAATCCAGCCGCTTGATCGCGATCTATTCGAGCTGGATGCTGCAAAGCTCGGCAAATTCGAAGCGGTGCTATTGGACGCTCCTTGCAGCAATACGGGAGTCTTGCAGCGGAAGCCGGACGCGAAATGGCGGCTTGCCGAAAACGGTTTCGCAGAGCTGGCGACGTTGCAAGGAAGGATGCTGGCGAAGGCTTCGGAGTTCGTGAATCCAGGATGTATCTTTATACACAGTACCTGCAGTATCGATGCAGACGAAAATGCCGAAGTCGTCGACCACTTCCTCGAATCGCCCGAGGGAGAGTCGTTCGAGCTAGTGGAAAGCGTTCTCAGCCTCCCTTGGGAAACGGGGCACGACGGCTCCGGCGCGTTTTTGCTTCGCCGCAAATTGTAGGAGCCTGCTTGCAGGCGATGGTCGTCGTAGGAATCGCCTGCAAGCAGGCTCCTACATTTTAATGGCCGTCTAGCTCTTGACCGGATTGGGCAGGCGGCTGCAGAGGAGCATGGCGACGATAGTGATTACCGCTCCTACGAAGTAGAGCGGAGTGGAGCCGTACCACCAGAAAAGGAAGCTGGCCAGAATCGGTCCCATCGCTCGGGCGAGCGATCCGATGGCTCGAAATGCGCCGAGCGCTTTGCCTTGTTCCGATTCGCTGGCGAAGAGCGAGACGAGCGAGGTGAGCGTGGGGCTGCACAGCCCGATGCCGAACGCCATGAAGCCGAGCCCTATGTAGAGAGTCGAAACGGACTCGGCGATCGCGAGGATCGATAGTCCGATGGCGACGAGCCCGAGTCCGGATGTCGCGACGCGTTTTTCACCCAACTTCGGAGCCAAGCGGCGGACGAGTCCGCCTTGCACGATCACCAGAACGAAACCGACGAAAACCATCATCCAAGCGTTCTCTGTCGCGGTGAATCCGAAACGACTGGCACCCAAAAACGTGAGCGTGAATTCCATCCCGGCGAATGCGAACATGAAGACGAAATACGTCAGGTTCGTTTTGGCGATGGAAGGAGACATCTTTTGCGTGAGCCGAGCGATCGGGTTGCGCGTTTCAATTTTGCCGCGATTTTCGTCGGAGAGGGATTCCGCGAAACGCGCTTTCACCCAAACGAAATTCAGCAGCGCCAGTCCCGACGCGATAAACGCGACCATGGAAAAGGGATTGATTCCGTATTGGGCCCAGTTGGGATGCGATTCGAGAAGATTGAACTGGCTGAAAAATCCGCCGATGGCCGGACCGATGATGAAGCCGAGTCCGAAGGCTGCGCCGACGATCCCCATGCCCTTGGACCGATTTTTCTTTGTCGTAATGTCGGCCACGGCGGCGGTGGCGACCGATATGTTTCCGCTCATGCAGCCGCCGATAATACGGGCGATGACCAGCAGTAGAAAACTCCCCGAGAAACCCCAAATGACATAGCTTGCGAAAACGCCGAGCGTTGTGATGAGAAGAATCGGGCGACGGCCTTTTCGATCGGATAGCGTCCCCCAAATCGGAGCGAAGAAAAACTGCAGTATCGCATACAAGGAACCGAGAATCCCGCCGAAAAGCACGGGCGTGAAACGTTCGCCAGCGCCCGTGGCGGCCGAAAACTCGTCGAGCGATTCGGTGAGGCTCAAGAGCAAGCCGCTCTGCCCATAGTGCTCTAGGATTGCGGGGAAGAGGGGGAAAATGATGCTGAATCCGACGAGATCGATGAAGATGGTCAGAAAAATGATGCCGAGCGAAAGGGATTTTCCGCCCGATTCGGACTGTGGTGATTCGTTGCTCAAGAGCGTGGTTTATTGGCCGCTCGTCACGCGAGCGCAAGTGTATTGTAGACTCTCGAAAGGGTAGATCGCTTGCGCGGATTCCTAAAAGAGCGCGGTCGGGAAAATCGCGGCAGAGGCTAAGCTCAAAAGGTCAGGAAATGAGAATCCCTTTCGCGAGAGCTAGGAGGTATTCGAGTTCCTCGCTTGCCAGCCCGGCGCCGAATGAAGTCTGCTTCGCATCCGAAACGGCGGTGATCTCCAGTTTCGCTCCGAACGCATTTGCGGCTCTGTTGCTAGCGCCTTGAGGTTTAGCGGTGATGAAGAGCTCTTCAATCTCATCACTTGGAATGTTGACTGTTTTCTTGAGCGGCCATCCTCGAGTCACTTGCAATGAGGCGCTGCTAGCGACGACAGTTTGCTTGGCCATAAACGCGTTGCCCAACAACAAGACGGCGGCGAGTGTGGGGATTCCTAAAAAGAGGAGAGCGAAGAGCCCGACGAAAAATATCGGCGGCCCGTCTCCATTTTGTCCGGAGAAAAAGAATGTCGCGAAAATTCCGATGAAGATGGCTTCGATGACCGCGATCACTAGGATTCCGACCAGGAGTCCCGGGACGAATCCGGGTGGAGGTATTTCCAAATGGAGGATGGCGCCGTCGTACTCGATGCGAGACTTCATGACGGCTGGCGGTTCTGGGATCTCGTTGGTCAGCTCGCCGCTTTCGAATTTCTGCTTGATCGACTGGTCGAGCGTATCCGCCGCGCGGATTCGAATCGATCCCGAGGTTTCGTCGTGGATCGGCAATGACAGAAATCGCGCGAGATCTTCGGCGTCTTTGCGGCCGTCGAACTCCTTTCGGCTTTCGGAGATGTCGAATTTCTCTGTGTCGAGGCCCATGAGCCGCACGGGGTAGACGGTGTAGGTGGATTTATCGCTGCGGCGAATTTCGGATCGCAGACTGATCCGATCAAAGTCCTTCAACTCGCTTCGTTTCGAATACACTGGTTTCGAGAGGAGGCTCCACTGTTTCTCGACGAGCCCGGTCGAGCGATCGATTCTCAGATTGCTGCGTCCCAGGAAAATCGCTCCGCCGACGGCAGCGAAGATCATTCCGAATGGGATTCCAAAGAAGAGCGGGATGGGATCGCCGTTTCTTACTTCAGGAGGGATGAAGGTCAGGACGATCACGCCTATTCCCACAAGGAGGAACGGCAGTCCGAAGAAGGAGGCGCAACCGCCGCCGGACTTGCGTTGCCATACGTCTCCCTGGTTTTCGGGAAGGGGCGCGTTTTGTGAGTATTGGTCGAGTGGCATTTTTGATGACCACTGTAACGCGGTTTCGCGGGTCCGCAACTTTGTAGTGAATTTCGAGGCTGCCGGATGGTAGGGCTGCTTATCCTTAAGCAGCCGCTCCGGTGGATCTTCTTTAACGGCTGACTAAGGATAGTCAGCCCTACCTTTTGAATCGCGATCGGGCGCGATCCCTCAGAACTGCATATTGCTAAGTTCTTCGACGGTCCAGGGCATGACGCGTTCTTTATTCGCGACGAGGATTTTCTGTACGTCTTTTTCCGATACGATGTCGGCCTTATTGCCCCAGGCGGTTCGGATGTAGCTGAGGACTTGAGGTAGTCCTTCTCCTTGAAATTGCGGCATGAGTCCGTGGCCAGGCATGACGCTGTCCCATTGATCGCCTTTGACTTCGATGGGGCCGCTGATGCCGTGAGCCACCATGAGGGCGAGACGGTCTTTGGATTCGGTCACCCAGCGCGAGCCATTGAGGGCCGGTGCGAGTCCGAGCATTCCGTTGCCATCTTGCTGGTGGCAAGCTATGCAGGTCGCGGTGTAAATGGCTTTGCCTTGATCGACGAACTTGAGCTGCTTCTTGCTTAGGTTGTCGAGCGGGTTGTCGCTCGCTTTGCCTGGCCAAGAGAACGTTTTCGCAAGACCCTCACGGTCGATGGAAACTTCCTCGGGAAGCGCGTCGATGAAGGCGTAGAAAGAGTCGGGTTGAGCGGAGAGTTTGATCGGTTTGGCCTCGGGGCGTCCTGCCGTTTTCGCGAGCCCATTGATGAGCGCTTCGCTTTTCCAGTCTGCAGCGATTGTTTGCTGCGCAAGGGCGACAAGCTCGAAGAGCGATTCTGAATCGCGTTTCTCGAAAAGGGCGCCGGCGAGCTTTCCGAGGTATAAGCTTCGACCGTCATTGGAAAGCCATTTCGAATCGCTGAGCGCGAGTTTCGCGAATTTCAATTCGCGTCCCGATAGACTGGATACGATGGCGTCTTCCATGTAGTTGTTCGGCAGATCGGGATGAAAAATCCGCTTGATGCTGCTGAGTACGAAGGCGTCGTCTTGAATGACGGCAAGCGATTGCACGGCTTGAAGACGAACGCGGAATTCGGTGTCTTTCAGGTGTTTGGCGAACGCGTTTAAAAGACCGGGATCGATCGAGCGTTTGGCGAGCTCGCTTTCGCCGGCGCGGATGGCGTGGACGCGTACCCAAGGAGAAGGATTACTCAGGGCGCGGGCGACGGCGGAGGCATCGAGCTTCGCGCGTCCTTCGAGGGTCCAGAGAGCGTGGATCGCGAGGAGTTCGTTTTTGGACGATACGGCTTTTTCGAGCGCTGCGATCGCTTTGGCGGCTACATTATCGCGATCGACTAGAAGTCTCTGAGCGGTGTCGCGGACCCAGCCGTTTTCATCGCCGAGCAATTGGGCAAGTTCGAGATCGGACTTTTCGGAAAGCCGGGGCCAAGCGTTTTGTCGCGAGCTGGTATCGTGGACGATGCGATAGATGCGGCCGAGGCCGGTCGGTTCGTCCAGTCCGCGTTCGAGTATCTGTTTGCGGAGGAAAGTGGTGACGAATTCCTTGTGCTGCAGGATGCCTCGGTACATGTCCACAATGTAGAGGCTGCCGTCTGGACCGGTGGAAAGGGCGACGGGGCGAAAGCGTTCGTCGGTGGATGCGAGGAACTCGACCTTCTCCCAAATCGGATCGTCTTCGAGGCGTTTTTCGGCAACGAAACTCATGCCGTTTTCGACGATGTCGTAGCGAAGAATAGCGTTGGCTCCCGGCTCGGTGGTGAAGAGATTTCCGTCGAACTCTATTGGGTAGCGGTTTCCACGATAGATCGCGGAGCCGGAAACGGCGGTCGTCGTATTGAGCCGATAATCGGAGCGGAGCGTAGCCGAGCGATAGCCTCGGTTGACGCCGGGATTGACGCGGTTGCCGAACACCTGACGGTCAGACGCTACGTCGAGATTGATGCCAGCCTTGGACGGGTGGCCGGGATTGCGGTTGGAGTATTCGTACGGCTGAAAGTCGGCGAGAGCGGGGTTGCTGTTGGAAGTGTAGAAGAGCCGGCCGTAGTCGTCCATGGTCATTCCCCATTGGCCGCGGTACGCGGTCTCTTCGATCTGCAATGCGGTGCCGTCCCACTGCATGCGACGTTTGGACTTGGCGTTGTAGAGCCAGTTGTCCATGCCGCGCATCAATGCGTTTTCCATGTGCTCGACCGTGCCGGTGGTCGCGTAGTCGGCGACTTTGGTTTTGCGGTCGGACTGGAGGTCTCCGTCGAGATCTTCGCAAAACCAGAGCACGGGCGGCTCGGCGACGAGGACGCCGCCTTTGACTATGGCGACCGCGCGGGGAGTCACCAATCCGTCGAGGAAAACGGTGGAACGATTCATTGTTCCGTCGTTGTCGGAATCCTCTAGAACGACGATCCGGCCAATGGGCTCGTCTTCGTTGTTTCCGTCGACGTCGGGCATGTAGGCAGGCATCTCGACCACATAGAGGCGACTGTCCGCGTCCCAGGCGATGGCGACGGGATCGTTTACAAGCGGCTCGGAAGCAACGAGTTCAATATGAAATCCTTCGGCGACTTGGATCGAGTCGAGGCTTTCTTGGGGCAAAAGAATTGGCGCAGGCGGCACGTCGATATTCTTCCAGATCTCGATTTGCGTCTCGCCATTTGTGTCTTTCCGGTCACCGGCTTGGCCAAAGGTCTGGATCGAGGCGGTGAGTGAGACGATCGTTGCAGCGATGGCGAGATAACGGTGAAGCGAACGGTGGCGAACGAGCGATTTCATGGGTTTTGGCGCAAATCGAATTGCGAAACAAACACGTGTTAGGGTTTTCGCAAGCATTCTTTTGGCGGGGTTTCGAGCCGCTCTCACTCGTTCTCGACGAGTCGTTTCAGATCCGGAATGGAGATGCCGTGATTCTCGCTCGCTTTTCTAAGATCGTCGTACTCCGCTTTTCTGCGGCTTTTTCCTGACGGTGTTTGGACGACTTTAACGCGAATTGGTCCGTAGTCGGTGGCGACGGTTTCTTCGTGTCGCTCGAGGATCTTACGCTCAACGGGGAAATAGCGCACGCCGATCGCAGTCGTGTGTTCCATTATACAATCGCAGACTGCTTCGAGGTTCGCCTGCTTTACGAGAGCGCTGAGAAGAAGGCCTGGGCGTCCCTTTTTCATTAGCGCCTGCGTGATGGTGAAGTCGATCGCTCCGGAATTTTGCAGTATCCGCTGGAAGTCTTCGCCGAGAAGCTCGGGCGAGCAGTCGTCTAAATTCGTTTCGACCGTGAAGAGAGAGTCGGCTTTTTCGGAGAGAGCTCCGATGGAGAGCCGGAGGACATTGGGCGCTGTGAAATCTTTTTCGCCGGGCCCGTAGGCGGTCTTTTCGGTCGCCGTGACCGGGGAGGCGAATGTGGGCTTTAGGTAGCGAAGGATTGCGGCTCCGGTTGGGGTGGTTCGCTCGCCTTTTTCGTCACCTTTGTAGCTAGGCATTCCGTGAATCAGTTTGGCCGTCGCGGGCGCGGGAATGGGAAGGAGGCCGTGCTGGGTATTCACCATTCCGTGACCGAGGCAAATCGGATCGGAATAGGTTGCGTCGATTTGTAGTTGATCGATAAGGACCGCGCTGCCGACGATGTCGATGATCGAGTCGACGCCGCTGATCTCGTGGAAGTGGATTTTATCAATCGGAATATCGTGCACTTGAGATTCTGCTTCGCCGATTAACTGGAAGATTTCTTTAGCGATGGCTTTCGCGGATGAAGGAATGTCGGCCTTTTCGATGATTTCGACGATATCGGAGAGATGGCGTCCGTGATGATGCTCTTCGCCCGAACCCAGATCGATCACTTTGACGTGTTTGCAGACGATTCCGTTTTTCTCGACTTGAGTTATCTCGATTTTGGCATCGTCGATATTCAGTTTTCCAGGCAGCTCGACGATGTCGTCGTAGGCGTCGAGCAAGCCGCAGAGCGCTCCGAGGAACATGTCGCCGGAAAGGCCTGAGAACGGTTCTACGTAAAGTGTAATCATATCTTGGGGAATGTTTTTCCGATCAAGCGTCGATCTGCTTGAGGATTCGGTAGGCGGCCATCGCTGCTCCGTAGCCGTTGTCGATATTGGTTACGGTGATTCCGTTGGCGCAGCTGGAGAGCATTGCGTTTAGGGCGGTGTTTCCTCCCGTGGCGACTCCGTAGCCAACGCTCGAAGGGACGGCGATAATCGGCTGCGAAAGAAGGCCGCCCACGACGCTTGGGAGCGCTCCCTCGAAGCCGGCGACGACGATGAGAACCTTCATTGCTTTGAGGTCGTCCAATCGATCAAGCAGTCGATGTATTCCGGCGACTCCGACATCGTTGACGCGTTTGGCGGGAGTATGGAGGAGATTGAGCGTGTAGTACGCTTCGTTGACGACGTGCTGGTCGGAGCTGCCGGCGCTGAGGATGCCGACTCGAGCGTCCGCGTCTTCGAGCTTATTAGCCTGGAGAATGAAGGACATCGAAGTCGGATCGTACTCGGCGTCTGGAAAATGCTTGAGCAATGCGTCTTTCTTTTCCGGCTGAACTCGAGTGGCAAGAGCGTTTCGGCCCATAGACTGGTAGTCGCTCAGGATCCGCGTCAGCATTTCGGCCGACTTGGTGGCACCGAAGATGACCTCGGGAAAGCCCAGCCGATCTTCGCGATCGGTATCCAGATTATAATCATCCATTGCTTGTCAGGGCTCGATTTAACTTTCCGGAAACAAGACCTTCTTCATCGATCTCGACGTATTTGAAACCGAGGCCTCTGAATGTGATTTCCACTTGCGGAAAGATCGAGCGTAGGCGAGCGGCTCCTTCGTCGGACGTTTCGATTCTCGCCAGGTCGCCGAAGTGGCGGACGCGAACGTCGCTGAGGCCGAGGCGATTCAACGCGATTTCGGCGGACTCGATTTGGCTCAACTTCTTGCGAGTGACGCTCTGGCCGTAGGGGATGCGAGAGCTCAGGCAAGGGCTCGCGGGCTTGTCCCAGACGGGCAGGGCGAAATGTTTGGCGAGCGCTCGGATTTCGGATTTCCCGAGGCCGCATTCGGCTAGCGGGGAGAGAATTGCTTGTTCGCTAGCGGCTTGCAGTCCGGGGCGGTAGTCGCCGAGATCGTCCTTGTTGGTGCCGTTGAGAAGGGCGAAGCCGGGGTGTTCGGCTCGACGAATTCGCTGCGTCATTTTGTAAAGCGTGTCTTTGCAATAGTAGCAGCGGTTGAACGGATTGCTAGCGTAGTCGGGGTTGTCTAGCTCTCCGGTCTCGATGATGCGCAGGACGATTTCAAAGCGCTGGCAGAACTGTTTGGCGATCTCTAGATCGGAACGCTTTAGGCTTGGCGAGTCAGCGATCACGCCAATGCCGTTCTCGCCCAGAAAGAGCTTCGATAGATAAAGGGCCAGGGCCGAGTCGACTCCTCCCGAAAACGCGGTGAGGCTGCCGTTGAGCGGCTTGAACCAGCTCTCCAAGCATTCTAACAAAGCGTCGATCATCGGTGTGCGGGTCCCTGCGCTAATGGGACGCGCGACTTTCCTTGGAGGGCTTGCGGGATTTTTTATTGGTGAACCAAGTGGCTAGGACGAAGAGCCCAAGTAATATCGCGGCGAGCGCGAAGATCAGGGTCGCCGGCTCGTTTGCATGAGGATGCGCGTGCGGCAATGAGCTTGTGTGAGCGGAGGCGTTGGCGGCGAATAGCGCTGGGAGGGCGAGCAGTTGGTGGATCTTTTTCATGAATCGTTGAGACCGTTTCTGTGAGCTATCCGCGCGTTTGTCAATCAGGGCGGGCTTGGTGCTTTTACGAACTGCTGCCGAAGGATTTTCGGTAGGCGAGCGGAGAGGCGCCTTTTCGTTTCTTGAATTGGCGCGTGAAATAGTTGCTGTCGTTGAAGCCGACTTCGAATGCGATCTGGGAAATGGTGAGGCGGGAATTTCTCAGAAGCTGCATGGCTCGTTGGAGACGGAGCTGGATGAGATATTCGAACGGAGACAATTGGGTCGCTTTGGCAAACGTCCTTATAAAATGGCTACGCGAGAGGCGCGACATTTCGATGAAGTCTTCTAGCTTCCAATCGTGGGCGCAGTCTTGCTCCATGCTGCTGATGACTTTTCCCACGCGGAGAAGCGCGGCTGAGTTGGTGGATTCGGACTTCTGGTAGGAACGCGAGAGAAAGACGATCAGGTCGATGAGTTTGCCAAGTAGGGCGGACTCGAAACCGTCGTCGCGTTGATCGACTTCGTGGACCATTTCCAGGGCGATCCGCTCGGCCCTGGAAAGCGAGAGCCGCTCTAGATGTAGACGGCTGGAGAAGCGGTGTTGTTTTCGAAATACGGGTTCGAGAAGAAAGAGGGCGCAGTAGCCGGGCATTTTCAGCAGTCGATTTTCTGGGAGCTCGATTTGGTTGGGATCGTACATGATGTTGATCATTTCGAGACGATCGCGCTCGTGGAAAAAGTGGTCCTGTCGGCCTTGCAGGAGGAAGATGTCGCCGGCAGCGACCGGAAACTCGTCGTCGTTGAGCCAGTGCATGGCAGTGCCGCTGGTGATGAGGACGAGCTCGTTGAAATCGTGGGCATGTTTGACTTCGGTGAGATCATGCTCGTGCGAAGGCTCGCGGGACGGGAAGGTGACGACGTGCCGCGCGGTGATCGGAAACGCGGGGTCTTCGAAGTAGTTTTCGCCTTTAGCGAGGGTGCCAGTCATTGCGGGTCAGTTTTTTGATAGGGTGGACCGGCTCGGTCCTCCCTACCAGATACGATCGTGCTATTAATGTGCACAGACTGAGTGCTGAAGGTCAATCTTACTGTGAGACAATAATGCTAACTTTTGAGACAATGATTAAGGAATTCTGCTACGTGGTCTGGCATAATGTTAGCATCGACGGGAGTCACTCGACATTTCCAGACCGACAAGCATTTTCAAACCGACCTCACAACCGAAAGAACCGAAACTAATATGAGCGCTATTCACGTGGAAACTGAATATTTTACTGGAATTGGGAATATCGCCTTTGAAGGCCGCGAGAGCGACAATCCGCTCGCTTTCAAGTGGTATAATCCGGAAGCGGAAATCGCCGGTAAGTCGATGAAGGAGCTGTTCCGCTTTTCGATTGCCTACTGGCACACATTTTGCGGCACGGGCGGAGACCCGTTCGGTCCGGGGACGAAGCTCTTCCCTTGGAACGACGGCGCGGATGCGGTGAGCCGGGCGAAGTGCAAGATGGACGCGGCGTTCGAGTTCATCACAAAAATCGGCGCTCCGTACTATTGTTTCCACGATTTCGACTTGGTGGAAGAGGGAGCGACTTTCGCGGAATCCGAGGCGAACTTGAGCGCGATCGTCGACTACGCGAAAGAGAAGCAGGCCGCGACCGGTGTTAAGCTTCTTTGGGGCACGGCTAATCTTTTCAGCAACCCGCGCTATATGAACGGCGCTGCGACCAATCCCGATTTCAACACGGTGGCCTACGCGGGTGCTCAATTGAAAAACGCGCTTGATGCGACTATCGCTCTAGGCGGTGAGAACTACGTGTTCTGGGGCGGCCGCGAAGGCTACATGTCGTTGCTCAACACGGACACGAAGCGCGAAAAAGATCACTTCGCCCGCATGCTGACGATGGCCCGGGACTACGCTCGCTCTCAGGGATTCAAGGGCCAGTTCTTCATCGAGCCGAAGCCGGCGGAGCCATCGAAGCATCAATACGATTTCGATTGCGAGACTGTCATTGGATTCTTGAGACAGTACGATTTGCTCGAGGACTTCGCTCTCAATGTCGAAGTGAACCACGCGACGCTAGCGGGCCACACATTCGATCACGAACTGCAGATGGCGGCGGACGCGGGCTTGCTCGGCAGCTTGGACGCGAATCGCGGTGACTACCAGAATGGCTGGGACACGGACCAGTTTCCGATGAACCTCAACGAGCTCACGGAGGCCATGCTCGTCGTTCTCAAAGCCGGCGGTCTAAAAGGCGGCGGAGTCAACTTCGACGCGAAGACGCGCCGCAACTCGACGGATCTGGAGGACATTTTCATCGCTCACATAGCGGGGATGGACGCGTTTGCGCGGGCCGCAGTGATCGCCGAAAAAATTCTAAACAAGTCCAAGCTCCCTGAGTTGAAAGCGGAACGCTACAGCAGCTTCGATTCCGGAGACGGAAGCCGATTCGAAAAAGGCGACGTCACGCTTGAGGAGCTCTACAAGATCGGAAGCTCATCTGGCGAGCCCAAGCAGCTCAGCGGAAAGCAAGAACGCTTCGAACAGATCATCAACGACTTCATTTTCTAGGATTCGGGTTGGGCAATGCCAATGTGTGCCGCCCGCAGATTGTACTGATAGTCTCGCGGGCGCGTATTGAATTTTTGCCCACGGATGACACGGATTTTCACGGATCGATAAAAGTAGGGTAGACCTGTCCTCTGTAAAGAACATCGACACCGATTACTGATGCTTGCGGATGCGTCGCTTTCCAACCGCTGCAGAGATAGCGAGCAGCAAGGTCGCGAGAAATCCGAACCTCTTTTTCAATGCTGTTCTTTTATCCAGTTGAGTTAGGGCCACTATTGCGGCCCATCGTTTTTCTGCTTGGGCTTTGATGTACTCCGTCCGTTGGATACAATCTGGGTCAAACGTTTCTTCAGCCGTCCCGCGGTTCTTCTGTGGTGATGCATTGAATGGCTTCGAGGCCAGCGCTCGCTAGTTTACGGGTGGGAACAGTTCAAGCTCGGTGAAGGCAAACTTTTTTGTGTTTGTGATGCGCAGGCGGATACGGTCAGTCGTCACGGTTTCATCCAGAAATTTCATGGTTTCCCATCTTAGTCTGAAATCCTCTGGCGTGACTGTTTTCCAACCCTTGGATCCGTCCGGAACCTGGAGTTCAGCCGTATGTTTTGGCACCCATTCCTCGCCGCGCGCGATGTTGAAGCATGCGATGGAAACCGGTTCGTCAAACGAAGCTTCCACCCAGAATTCGTTTTCGCCTTTCTGCAGCGATGCTTCCCAGTTGGTGGAAGCATCTCGGTCGGTCAGGTTTTTCAGCAGGTCTGGATGGTGCGAAGCGATCAGCTTGGCCGTTCCCGTGAGCGAGGCCACCCTGGGGAGCGGTTTCGCGGGGAGGGTTTCGCCATCAAAGGTCAGCTCAATGGTGGTCAGGATTTTTCCTCTTCCAGACTTGGGAACGTCCACCCGCAGACCGTTCTTGTTGGCCGTCGCCTCGACCGCGCTTCCGGAGAGCGTCCGGGCGGACTTTAGGCGTAGATTTTCCAATGCCGGGAATTGGAGGCCGCCCTGTTCCGGCCAACGAAAGACATGCAGAAACACGCGCTTGTCCTTGCGCGTCGCCACGCCCCAGGGCCCGGGCAGATACGGCCCGCCACGACTTTTGCGGATGCTTTCCTCTCCGTGGACGCCCCACCAGTCGGCGATTTGCTCCAAGCGTTCCACTTCCAGCGGATTCATCGCCCCGTTTCCCATCGGGCCGATATTCAGAAGCATATTGCCGTCGCCGCCCCAGACGTAGAGCAGAATCTCCATCAATTGCTCAAGCGATTTCGCGGTTAGGTCAGGGTTGTACCCCCACTGTCCAGTGGTCGGGTGGCACGCCTCCCAAAGCGTATCACTATTGTAATAGCTGATGGTGTGTTCGGGCGTATAAAAATCGGCTCCCGCGCCTCCGCGATCGTTCACCAGGGCATCGGGATGCAGCGCTCGAATCATCGTCATGACTTCACTGGAAGTATTGCCCCATTCCCCCGGACCCAGGCCGTCGAACCAAATTTCATAGATCGATCCGTAGTTCCCCAGCAGCTCCTTCATTTGCTCTTTGTAGAACGAAATGTAGCGATCATGATGATTGTCGGAATCGCAATCGGGATGAGACCAATCGCGCGGCGAGTAGTAAAACCCAAACTGCAGACCGTTATCGCGAGCCGACTCCGCCAGCTGCCCAACGATATCCTTCTTGTACGGAGCGCTCATAATGTCGTATTCGGAAACCGCCGAGTCGAACATCGAGAAGCCCGCATGATGTTTCGCTGTAAACACCACGTAGCGAATCCCCGCTCGCTTCGCCAGCTTCATTACCTCATCCGAATCGAACTCAACCGGGTTGAAAGTCTTGTACTGCACGTCGTACACTTCCGGGCTCACGGTCGAGACTTTGTAGGGAGCGCCTCCGGTGCGATGACTGAGGCTGTTGCGGGCATGACTTAGAGGCACGCCCATCTGGCTGATCGGCCCCCAATGGATAAACATCCCAAACCGGTTGTCCCTCCATTTCTGATACGCTTCCTTCGAAGCAGTAGGCAGGTCGACTGACGCGTCCACCGCGTATTCAAGGTCTTCGTTGACTCCAGAGGCCGTAGCGCCCCAGAGACCAAGCATTGCGATCAGGCAAGACAGTTTGTGTTGAGTATGCATCGTTAATGGATTCTTCGTTACTTCGCATCCTTTACCGACATTTCTCATCGGAGACATGCTTCGATTCCGGATGCAAATTTTAGTCTAGATTCTTCGTTTTGCATAACCTACTCCATGGGACGCATCAACTAAAATCCCACGATCCTGTGGGCCTGTATTTGAATTTATTCTCTTTGAGTAAATGCCTCGTTGCTGACTTTGGTAGCGGCCGATCTCCGAGCGGCCATTGTCGTCAGTGGATCGGAACGACGCAGTCGTCCTGCTACAAGATATGGTCCCGCATGCGGGAAGATCGACCGCGTACCCTTTGAATACCTTGGGGCTTGGAGGGAATCACGTTATTACATGTTGTATGTAATACGTAGATACATTGAGAATTCGAAGTGGTTTGGGTGACACAGAGTCCGTTGTAGTTGTGCTTCACGGGTGAAGCAGCTTGATGGGATTTGGCACGTTTAGGCATTTTAGTGATATTTTCTTTAACGATAAAAATACGTCTTTTTATGCTTGCTTAGGAAAATTTGCTTCTGTATGGCTTTTCTCCATGTCCAGTGTGGTTTTTGAAGAAGAGGGTGTTTTGCCGATGTTCAATTTCTCGGTTTTGCGGGAAATTCGCAAGCGGGCGGAGATGACCTTGAACGACCTGTCGAAGGCGAGCGGAGTGTCGATCGCGGTCATTTCGAAGCTCGAGCGAAATCAGACTCAGGCGGAAGTGGAAACGCTCTACAAAATCGGACGCGTTTTCGGGATGAGAGCCACGGATCTGCTGACGCTTGCCGAGGCGCCGCTTTCGAACCGGAAGGAATCGGAGTTCTACGACTCGGACGGTTTTCTATTTCGGGCCGTCCGCTACGCCAATGCCGACTGCCTGTTGGGAGAGGCGAAGAAGGGGGCGAGTTTGTCGAAACCGGAGATACATCACGACGATCACGAGATTTGCTGGGTATTAAACGGGACGCTTCGACTGACGCTTCCGCAGGAGGTGCAGACCTTAACCGATGGGCAGAGCATCCAGTTCGACGCGATTCAAGAGCACACCTATGAGGCGCTCGAAGACTGCCAATTTATGATCGTTCACATCCGCAAGGATAAGAGATACTAGTTTGCTGTATGAAAATTGACACTACGATAACACCTGAGTCATTGACTGGAGCCTTGGATCGCTTTTGGGAGCTTTCCGGCCAGAAAATCGAGTTGATCGAAAAAGAGTACGACTCCTCGCAAGGGGCTCCAGTATTCACGGTTGATGGGAAATATTCGACTCGCGGCTGGACGGAATGGACGGAGGGATTCGTTTACGGGTCGGCGTTTCTGCAGTTCGACGCGACTGGCGAAGAACGGTTTTTGGAGCTGGGCAAGAAGCGCACGGTCGAGCGCATGGCGACGCACGTAAGCCATATTGGAGTGCACGATCACGGTTTCAATAATCTGAGCTGCTACGGAAATTGGCTGCGACTGCTGAACGAGGGTAAGATCGAAGGTCCGCAGGCTGAAAAGGACTTTTGCGAATTGGCGCTTAAGGTTTCAGGCGCCGTTCAGGCTAGTCGCTGGTCGACGACGCATGAAGGCGGCGGCTATATATACTCGTTCAACGGGCCCCATAGTTTGTTCGTGGATACGATAAGAAGCTGCCGTATCGTTATGGTTTCCCATGCGATGGGACATTGTCTTATGGGCGAGAATGATTCGCCAATCAGTCTCTTGGGGCGCGCTCTCGATCACGTCAAATCGACCGCGAAGTATAGCGTGTATTACGGCGAAGGCCGCGACAAATATGACGAGTGGGGGCGAACCGCGCACGAGAGCGTTTTCAATACGAACGATGGGCGATACCGTTGCCCGAATGCTCAGCAAGGCTTCAGCGGATTCACTACTTGGACGCGCGGCTTGGCCTGGGCGATGGTGGGTTTTTCCGAAGAGCTGGAGTTTCTTGATACGCTCGAGGATTCGCAGTTCGAGCCTTTCGGCGGCAAGGCGGCTATAAAGGAGATTTGTCTGAAAGGAGCTAAGGCGACTTGCGACTGGTTCATCGCGAATACGCCGACGGACGGCGTTCCCTACTGGGATGGCGGAGCGCCGAATCTGCATCGACTGGGCGACTGGCGCGAGCGAGTGTCGGATCCGTTTAACAATTGGGAGCCCATTGACAGCACCGCGGCGGCGATCGGGGCGCAAGGCTTGATTCGTTTGGGTCGCTATCTTGGATTGGAAACAGAAGAGGGTTCGAAGTATTGGCAAGCGGGATTGACGAGCATGAAGTCGTTGCTCGCGGCGCCGTATTTGAGCGAGGATAGCCCCCATCAGGGATTGCTGCTTCATTCGATCTATCACGAACCCAATGGCTGGGACAACGTGCCCGTGGGCCAGAAGATTGCTTGTGGTGAGTCGAGCCAATGGGGCGATTACCATATTCGTGAAGCGGCTTTGCATCTGCAACGAATCATTAAAGGAGAACCTTATTATACATTCTATGGATGTCTTTGATTATGTCTGATCTATCGAAACTTTGTATCCACAGTGTAACAACAAAGCCATGGGGCTTGCGCGAAGCAGCGACCAAATACGCGGCTGCTGGAGTGAGCGGAATTTCCGTTTGGCAGGATGCGGTGGCGGCTTATGGCGAAGGCCATAAGGCGACTGGCGACATGATTCGCGGCGAGGGGCTGGACGTCGCTTGCTATGTGCGAGGGGGCTTCTTCACAGCTTTAGACGGGTCGGACCGTTTGAAGGCGATCGACGAGAACAAGCGCATCATCGACGAAGCCGCGGAGCTAGGGGCTCCTTTGGTAGTGTTGGTGTGCGGGGCGACTCCGGGTCAATCGCTGTTCGAGTCGCGAAAGCAGATAGCCGAAGGGATCGAGGCATCGCTTTCGCATGCTGAAGTTGCGGGAATAAAGCTCGGTATCGAGCCGCTTCATCCCATGTACGCGGATAGCCGGAGCGCGGTGAATACGATGACTCAGTCAAATGCGATCTGCGAAGAGATCGGTCATGCGAACCTGGGCATAACAGTAGACGTATTCCACACCTGGTGGGATGATCGGCTCGAGGCTGAGTTGAAAATCGCGGGAGAGAAGGGCCGCATTTTCTCGTTTCACATCTGCGACTGGAAGAACCTGCCGGAGGATATGCTTAACGATCGTGGAATCATGGGAGAGGGTGTGATTAATGTTTCCCAGATTCGCCGATGGGTTCACGACGCGGGATTTTCTGGATACGAAGAAGTGGAAATTTTCTCGAATAAATATTGGGCCATGGATCAGGGCGAATATCTCGGGAAAATAATAGAAGCTTATCAGGCTCTTTCCTAGAATCAAAATTGCGCGAATAACATAATCTAAAGAATATTATGAAAACTCACAAAGTAGGCATTATCATGAACGGCGTCACGGGACGCATGGGCACGAATCAGCACCTTATGCGGTCGATCGTCGAGATCATCAAGCAAGGGGGCGTATGGGTGAATCCCGAAGAGACGATTATGCCAGTGCCGATCCTGGTCGGGAGAAACGAAACGAAACTGAAAAACCTGTGTGCTCAGTCGGGAATCGAGCGTTGGACTACGGATCTCGATAGCGTGATGTCCGATCCGGAGTTCTCGATATACTTCGACGCGCAGAGCACATTGCGCAGGGCGGACGCGGTAAAGGCGGCGGCGACTGCTGGAAAGCATGTCTATTGTGAAAAGCCGACAGCGATCGATACGAAGACGGCGCTGGAACTCTACACGTTTTGCCAGGAGAAAGGCGTTAAGAACGGCGTCGTGCAGGATAAGCTATGGCTCCCTGGTTTGGTGAAGCTTCAGAGAGCGATCGATAAGGGTTACTTAGGTCGCATCTTTTCCGTGACCGGAGAATTTGGATACTGGGTTTTCGAAGGTGACACCGTGCCAGCCCAGCGTCCTTCTTGGAACTATCGCAAGGAAGATGGCGGTGGAATGATCATCGATATGCTTTGTCACTGGCGGTACGTGCTCGACAATCTTTTCGGTCCAGTAAAAGCAGTTAACTGCCGAGGCGCGACGCATATTAAAAAGCGCGTCGATGAAGTGGGCAAAACGTACGATTGCACAGCGGATGATGCGGCCTACGCGATGTTCGAAATCGACGGACCTGATGGCGAAATAATCGTCAATTTCAATTCCTCGTGGTGCACGCGTGTTCGTAGGGATGATTTGCTTACGCTGCACGTCGATGGCGAACTAGGTTCCGCGGTTGCCGGGCTTCGCAATTGCCATATTCAGCACTATAGCAATACGCCGAAGCCGACTTGGAATCCGGATATCGATCAGCCCATTGATTTCTTCGATGACTGGTCAGAGGTGCCGAATCAGGAAGTCTATGACAATGCGTTCAAGGTCCAATGGGAGATGTTCTTGAAGCATGTGGTTCTGGATACGCCGTTCCGATGGACATTGAAAGAAGGAGCGAAAGGAGTTCAATTGGCCGAGCTCGGCATTAAAAGCTGGGACGAGCGGAAATGGCTCGATATTCCGGAATTGTAAGGATTGGAGAATCGATACGCGATCAGCGATCGCGTCTGCAGTATTGAGTGATGAAGGTAGGTTATGAGCGATCAGAAAAATAGGACCGCCCTGGTGACGGGGGGAACACGAGGAATCGGCTTGGGAATCGCGAAGTGTCTCGCGGCGGAAGGATGGAATCTCGTTTTGAACGGGATGCGTCCGGAGGAGTCGCTGGGCGACGTCTTGGAGAGTCTTCGCGAAATGGGAGTTTCGGTTGCGTATGCTCGGGGCGATATCGGTTCGGAAGAGAGTCGCGCGGGGATTTTGGCCACGGCACAAGCTGCTGTGGGCGGCGCGTTGAATCTGCTAGTCAACAACGCCGGAGTCGCCCCAAAGGAGCGTCTCGATATTCTGGAGACGACGGAGGAGAACTACGATTTCGTTTTGGACACGAATTTGAAGGGGGCGTACTTTTTGTCTCAGGCGGTGGCCTGCGAAATGGTTGAAGCGAAGAAGGTCGACGAATCTTTTTCGGGCGGGATTGTAAACGTCTCTTCGATTTCGGCGACGGTCGTTTCGACCAATCGCGGCGAGTATTGCGTAGCGAAGGCGGGTCTAAGCATGGTGACTCAGCTGTTCGCCGCTCGCTTGGGGGAGTATGATATTCCGGTTTACGAGATTCGTCCCGGAGTGACGAAAACGGATATGACGTCCTCGCCGGCCGTGACGGAAAAATACGACCGACTCATCGAAGAAGGGATTTGCGTCACCAAGCGCTGGGGATTTCCAGAGGATGTCGGCCGGGCGGTTGCGGCATTGGCTCGCGGGGATTTTTCGTATTCTACTGGTCAAGTCATCATGGTCGACGGCGGCCTGACGATTCCGAGACTGTAGGTCGGCCACGCCGCATTCGCGACGTAGCTACACCGAGAACTCGGTGTGGTGACTAGGCTATTTCGCCTTTTTCAGGTGAGCGGGCAAATCCGGCTTGGAGCATCCGCAGCCTGAGCCGCAGCCATCGTTGCCCGCCTTGCGTTTCAGGACGAATCGCCGGGCGAGAAAGGCCAGGGCGATCGCGACGATGGCGAGGATGATAAGGATTTCTAAAATATGCTCCATGGGCGGAAAACCAGTTGACTTTGGCTAATCTATACTGAAACTCGGTCTCAACAAGCTCAAAAAGGAAATACGCTGTGAAAACCCTCAACGACCTCATCGATGGACAGACTGCGAAAATCGGCTCTTACAAGCCGACTTTGCTAGCGGCGCGCCGTTTGATGGAGTTGGGGCTGATGCCGGGTGTGGAAGTGCGGTTTATCAAGTCCGCGCCTTTGGGCGATCCGATAGCGTTGGATGTCGAAGGGCGCCAGCTGAGTTTGCGTCGCGAGGACGCGGCTCAGATTTTGGTTCAACCCGTTTAAGGCGCGGCTAGGCGAATCTCCTTTGTGCCGATTTCCGCGAAGTCCCGTTCCTCTGCCAAACGTTTGCGTCGCGTCGCGCTGATCGGGAATCCGAACACGGGCAAGAGCACGCTTTTCAATTGCCTGACGGGACTCCGCCAAAAGGTCGGCAACTACCCGGGAGTGACGGTGCAGCGGAAAACGGGCATCACTTTGATCGGCTCGGAGAGCGTGGAGATTCTCGATCTGCCGGGTACGTACAGCTTGGCGGCGGCGTCGCCGGACGAGCGTGTGGTCGTCGACGCGCTGCGTGGCGAAATGGAGAATCTGGAGCGTCCGGATATGGCGATTTGCATCGTCGACGCCACGAATCTCCAGCGAAATCTTTTTCTCGCCTACCAAATCGGGCAGCTGGGTCTGCCCATGGTCCTGGCGTTGAACTACTGGGATTCGGCTCGCAAGCGCCAGATCGAAGTCGATGTCGAGGAGCTGGAAAAACGATTGGGCATCCCGGTTGTGCCCATCTCGGCTTCAAGAGCGGAAGGGGTGGCGGAGCTGAAAGCGACCATTGGGAAGGCGTTGGACGAGAGCCCGCTCTTGCTCACTCCGATTTGGCCGGAACCGATCAGTGAGGCCGTCGAGGAGGCTCGCTCCGCATTACCGGAAATCTGCGACGAGCGGCTGGACGATGCTTCGATCATGCGTGGGATATTCGAAGCGGACGATCAGATTTTAACTCGAGCGGGCGCGTCGGAAGAGGAAGCTCGCGAGGCCTTGGAACGTTCCAAGAAAATCCTGTTCAAAGGCGGTTTGAATCCTGCCAATGCGGAAGCCGTTCTCCTGTATCGGCATATTAAGGACATCGTCGAGCCATGTATTAACGCGAGTCGATCAACCACGCCTCGAGGGAGCGAATCGATCGATGGCCTGCTGACGCACAAGTGGTGGGGGTTGCTCGCGTTTCTCGGGCTGATGTATCTGGTTTTTCAATCGGTGTATAGCTGGGCTGGACCGTTCATGGACTTGATCGAGGGAGGCAAGAGCGTCGTTCAGGAATCGGTTTCCGGGTGGCTGGCGCGCTGGCCGATCGTCGAGAGTTTGGCGACCGACGGGATAATAGAGGGCGTCGGGGCGGTGGTAATCTTCCTGCCTCAGATTCTCATTCTATTCTTTTTCATCACGCTGTTGGAAGATACTGGATACATGGCACGAGCGGCGTTTCTGATGGATAAGCTCTTTAGCTGGTGCGGTTTATCGGGAAAAAGTTTCGTGCCGCTCTTGTCGAGCTACGCGTGCGCGATTCCTGGAGTAATGGCGGCGCGGACGATTCAGGATTCGAAGGCCCGGCTGGTGACTATTCTCGTGGCGCCGTTTATGAGTTGTTCCGCTCGCTTGCCAGTATACGTGTTGTTGATCGGCGCTTTTATCGAGCCGCAGTACGGAGCAGGCGTGGCGGGGGCGACGCTTTTCGGGATGCATTTCGTTGGATTGATTGTGGCGATGCCCTTCGCGTATCTGATGAACAAGTACATTCTGAAAACGCCGCCG
>JAJFLS010000689.1 GCA_021772595.1 Opitutales bacterium | reverse complement strand
TTAGCCAATATCGATTGGTTTGCGTATCTAGAACTCCAAGCTCCAAGAGAAAATTCAAGCGAGATTCGAGGTAATCGACCAATCCGGCCGTCTGTGCGTTCTGGGCGGCGATGAGGTCATCTTGCGCCTCTTCGAGGTCTCTGTAAATGGCATTTCCCGATTCTATAGACAATTGCGCCCCTGAAACCTGTTTCTCCGCCAGCATTACAGCGTTTGTTTGGATTTGGTAGTTTTGCTTCAGACGCTCCAATTCCCGTAGATTTTCGCTTATGCTGGAGCGTAAGTCATCCAGAGTAAGACTCAAACTGCGAAGCTCAGATTCAAACCTGATCAAAGATGCTCGATAGGTATTGCGCTCTCTCAAGCGATCCAATGGAAGATCGATTTGGATTCCCGCCGACCGCCTGACCCGGTCGAAGTCGAATTCGTTGTAGTTAGAAGGCCCTTCGCTATCGACCGATGCATTCGCTGAAATTCCCAGCTCCATCTTCAATCCGCTCGCTGCCACGCGAACTTTGCGCTGAGCATCTTCGAATTGATCAATGGAATTGAGAAGGGGCAAACGACGCTCAATTGCAATCTGGAATGCCTGCTCAGAATCAGGCGACAGCAAAATGAGACCCGCTTCCTGCAAGTTCTCCATTTCCTCGTCCGTCAATTGGAGGTCTACCGTTTGTGGAAGCCCCAGAGTGATCTTAAATTGGTCCAACGAATTCCGATAGCGAACAATAGCGTTTATGTATCTATTTTTTGATGACAGTTCCGCTTGCTCTGCCTGATTAACGTCGAGCGCTTTCTCACGATCCACCGCCCGAGCCCGTAAATAACGCGTAGCCGCGATCCGAGACTGGTAGTTATTATACTCATTGTAGATTGTATCCTTCTGCTGAAGCAAACGAAAGTAATCGATCGTAATATCCGCCGTGAACTCATTTTGGAAGTGGCTGAAATCGCGAATAGAATAGATCACATCGCGTTCCGCTTGCGTGAGCTGCTCGGCTGCCACCTTGCGCCCGGCGCCTCGCAGAATCGGTTGAAACACGCTAAAGCTCAAAGTCGAGGTGGCTGACTTCCTTGGATTGCCTGTCAGAAAACGAAGCAGATCATTCGCTATATTGATGCTGATATTTGCCCCTGTCGTCAGCAACAGACCGACGCCGAGGTCGCTACTGGCAGATTCGCTGTCTTCGCCATCGGCAGACCGAGAGCGGACCGCGTTGGACCTGGCAAAAAATTGAGGGTCGAACGCGTACCGTTCGCCGGTGAGCGAAAGCGCCGTCAGGTACAGCTGCTCTTTTTGGGCTTGGTACTGGCGGTTTTGAAGGACCCCCAGGTCGATCGCTCCATCGATATTCAAGGTTTTACTGACCCGGCCTTCGCGATCCGCGAAAATCTCATCTACTGAGATGTCTGACGGTTTTCTTCCCGAGTATGGCGTATTGATGGAGAAATTTGACGCGCTTCCAAAAATATCCTCCTCAACCTGAGCTACGATTTTATAGACAGCCTTATCCGCCTTTTTCTGACGAGCGGTTGTCGTACAACCAAGCCAGAGCAAAAGCAATGGAGAGCAAACCAATAGAGCTAAAAGAGAAGATCGGGTCACTTCATACCTTACCAGGTATCAGCAATGGATGGACACTATGAATACTGATTCCTTGATACGTAATTCGTTCCGCGATATGAACATTCGCATCCAACGGCCATGCGACTCCATGAACTTGACCGGCGTCAAGCAAACAGCCCCAGAGGCAATCCCAAGACATTCTCAGGTAGCGGCCAATAGATCCTCCAGCAAATGCAAGACCCATCCCCACTACTCGACTCCGAACACTTACGCGTTTTAGAAAAGCTTGAAATAATCGGTCACGCTATTGACCAAAACCCTCCCGTATCGCAAAAGATAGCACTCGTTTTGCTCCGCGACTCAGCAACCCCATGCATCAGAATCAACTCATCCCCCCGCGATTAGCCACTTGGTTCCTCGTTCTAGTCGTGATCGCGGGATGCGCAACTCCATATCAATCAGAACGCGGCTTCGGATTGTTAAAGCTAGAAGGAGGGTTCATCGAAAGGCGAATTCGGCCGAACATGTGGGACATACGATTTAAGGGCAACTCGAGGTTACCCCAAGAAAAGGCCCGCGATTTCTGCCTACTTAGAGCGTCGGAGCTCTGTCTTCAGAACGGCTTCACACATTTCATTATAGTCGAGGAGCTCCTAGATGAGAAGAGAACATCGAGAAGGCTTCCTAGCATCACCTCAACTCGAGGAGACACTAGTGGCAGAGCGAGCAACAACACAATGAGGGGCGGCACTGCTGATTCGGTATCGAAGGCTTACTTGATACGGATCGAATGTTCAAATGAAAGCGGGGCAGATTCCTTCAATGCCGTTTCTCTAAAAACCTCGATCACCAACAAATATTGAGTTTAATTCAGACCGGAAGTTCATCCCTACAAATCGAAGCGCAAGTCTCCTCAATCAATTGGGGACGGACTCGTGAAGGTGGATGAGATTTCCATTGGCATCGCGCGCCACTGGACGGCCCGCCGGGCCTCTTCCGCCGCCTCCAGCTCCTCGTCCTCCTGCAGCTGCGCCACCGGGACGTCCACCTCTGGGGCCTCTTCCAGCCACGCCGCCGGGTCCGCCTCGCGCTGCCCGACCTGCTGCAAGTTCCTCTGCTTCGATTTTGCCGTCATGGTTGGCGTCTGCGTTGGCAAACGCTTCCATGCCGCTCTCGTCGACTTCACTTTTCATGACAACTCCGTCACCGTCTGCGTCGAATCGGAGCAAGCCTCCTCTTGCACGCCCTCCTGCTGCTCCCCCGCGGCCTCCACCCCTAGTGCCAGCGGGAGCACTTCTCACCCAGTCTGCTGCGTAGGCGCTATTGGCGATTATCTTGTCGACGATTTCGGGATGCGCTTCGGCGATATTCGTCGTCTCGTTGGGGTCTTCGAAAATCTTGAACAGCTCGACCAGTTCGTCGGGCCCATTCTGCGTGTTCTCATTGATGTTCGAATGCACCAGTTTGTATTCGCCCGAGTGGACGGAATACGCTGTAGCGTTGCCGATAATCATGTCGGTTTTGCGAGTACGTGCTTTACCGGTCTGGAGGGCGTCCCAAAGGCTCTCGCCGTCGAACGGGGTGTTGAGATTCGTGGGAATATCCACCGCTTCGACGAGCGTCGGGAACAGGTCATACACCACCATCGGCTGTTCGCTTTTCACACCCGCAGGGATCTTTCCGGGCCAACGGATTACCGCGGGCATACGCGTGCCTCCTTCGTATAAGCGAGCCTTGCCGCCGCGGAAGCCACCGGTGCTGCCTACTGCCCGAGTAGGCCCATTATCCGAGAAGAACATCACGATCGTGTTGTCGCGAATCCCCTCGTCGTCGATCGCCTTTAGAATATTCCCGATAGCCACGTCCAGCACCTCAATCATCGCGTAATAAACGCGCAAGTTCGGGTCTTCTATGTGGGCGTACTTATCGACGTAATCCTGCGGCGCTTGCAACGGGGAGTGAGGCGCTGTGAACGCCACGTAGGAAAAGAACGGCTTTGACAGGTCTCGATCGCGAATCAGGCGGCTGATCTCGTTGCCGAACAGGTCCGTCACGTAGCCGTTCTCGAAAACGGTTTTCCCGTCGCGGGCCCAGTCTTTCTGATCGCCACGGCCGTGCGTCCAGTAGTCCGGCCCGGCGCGGAGCGAACCGTAGGTGTGGTCGAACCCTCGATTGATCGGCAAGTCGCGCTGATTCAAATGGCCGAGATGCCATTTCCCCGCAGTCATGGTCATGTAGCCGGCTTCCTTGAACGCCTGGTTCATAAGCTGCTCGTCGTGGGTCAGCGTATGGCTTTCTCCCATCACGGAAAAAACCCCGTGCCGCATCGAAATATGCCCCGTCAACAGCGACGTGCGCGTCGTCGAACAAACCGGGTACGCGTAAAAGCGATTCATCTCCAGACCGTCTTTCGCGAGCTGGTCGATGTTGGGAGTCGCCATCTCGCCGCCGTGGTAGCCGACATCTCCCCAGCCTTGATCGTCGGACACCAGGAGTATGACATTGGGCTTGGTGTTAGCGGCCGATAATCCAGATGCCGCAAGCAACGCGATCGATACGGCGAGATTGTACACGAAGAAGCGGGTAGATCTTATCATAAGTTCTTAGGGTAGTTGATGGATTCTGGGATTGGGAGTACGAACGTAGAAATTGCCGCGTACTCTTGAAAACTCAAGGGCGGAACTCCGCCCATATAGTTGATGTCGAACCATCAATCAAGTTACACCCAAAACTGTGACTGCTTTCTACCCCCGCATTCTAAACCCCATTATTTTCGCCTGCCTCACCTTGTCCGCGACCACGCTGGCCAACTCCGGCTTGAATACTGATGCAGCGATCCGCTTCCCGAAGTCGATGTAACGTGCCCGTCCGCCAAGATCACCGATAGAAACCTTGCTAAAACTCCACCAAAACGCTTCTTCCGAAGTCGAACCTTTTCTCCGCATCGCGGAGACCTATTTCTTGATTCCGCGAAGCGGATGAAGGAACTAACGAACGTCCGTGTCCTTCATAGCCCGAAGGGCGACGAAGGAAGAGAGCGATGACAAAAAACGCAGATCCGAATTCGTCAACGCTTCCGTCTTCGCTATGCTACGCCGAGACAAGTCGAGCCAATAGGTTGGAAACATTTGAATGTGCAGATGCCCTTGAGAGTGTTCGACTAACCCGCTCCTACAACAAATAGGCAACCGCTCAAGTTTTGACTTTCTTGACATTTTCTCCGAAAAAGAACGCCCCCAAAGATGATCGAACAAGCTGCCCCTATTGTGTCTAAGAAAATGAAACCGCATGGTTTCATCGCGGCTTCTATATTCATCATTCTACTTCAGGGATTGGCCGCTGATTCCTTCACCGACAATCTGCAACCTGCCTTCGAGGAGAACTGCGTCAAGTGCCACGGAAAAGAAGGAAAGGTCAAGGGAAAGCTGAACCTGCTTAAACTGCAAAGCGCGACCGATCTGACAGGTATTCCCGAACGAATCCAGGACATGATCGACGTTTTGGATTTCGAGGAAATGCCTCCGGAAGACGAGCCGCCTCTGGATCCGCAATTGCGAAGCGGTATGATCGTTCACCTGAAGCAACTCCTCCAGGTCGCCATCGATTCGCGGGAGAGTTTTCCTCCGACGCCGATCCGGCGGATGAATCGATTCCAATACAACAACGCCGTCCAGGATCTGTTCGAACTCGACGTCGAAGTCTTCGCCCTTCCCGAGCGCATGATGCGCGAGCACGGCAACTATTTCCAGCCCATCACCGGCCGAATGCCGGACACGCTTAAAGCGGGAAGCCGCCCCCTCGGCAAATCGCAATTGATCGACAAGCGTCTCGCTGGAGTCGCCCCGTTTCCGCAGGATCTTCGGGCGGAACACGGCTTCGATAATCGGGCGGACCATTTGACCCTCTCGCCGCTTTTGCTCGAATCCTTCGTGAAGCTTAGCCGCTCCATCGTCGAGAGCGGAGACTTCAACGAGAACACCTGCGATATCTGGGAATCGTTTTTCGCAGCGCCAACCGCAAACGCTGATAT
>JAJFLS010000688.1 GCA_021772595.1 Opitutales bacterium | reverse complement strand
ATGAAAATAAACAACCTGTTCAGAATGGAGAATTGTCCACCACGGCGTTGTTAACCGTACTTTCAAACCATATTCAACCTTTTATTCGCTATGATATTGGTGATCGCTTGCGATTTTATCGTGACCCTTGTGCATGTGGTTCGCCATTTAGAAGTTTTCAAATTGAGGGACGGCAAGCAACAGTAGTTCGAGTGGGAGATGTTACTCTGTCACCTTTAGCTTTTGATTTAGAACATGAAAGTGCTCAGCGAGTGCAATTGGTCCAAACTTCAGAATTTGTTTTTGAAGTTCGTGCCGAGCTCTTAAATCATGAGAATCCAGACCAAGTTTTTGAGCAAATAATTCAGTCAGTAAGTGAGGTGTTTGCAAAAAATGGACTGGTAGATGTAAAAGTTGGAAAAAGTGATACTCCGCCTCACCTAACTGCAAGTGGTAAGTTTCATGAAGTGATCCCCCTTAAATGACATGTTTGAGTATTTATTGCTGTATGTAATTAAAAATGGTCAATTGGGGACAGACCACGTTTTTTACGGTAGCCCCAATTAATCGTGATGGTTGGGCAATTATAAAAATTAAATGTCTTCGTCCAACGCTCTTCGGTATTTGCTCGGTGTCAGGCCGCAGATTTTCTTGAAGGACCGATTGAATTGGGGCTACCGAAAAAAACTCTAGTACAACAAGGCAGAGTGTGACTGGACTTGGACGTTACCTACCGGAAATCAGAGAGTGCAGAATTAGCATAGGACAAATAGGTTCTAGCCGAATTGACTTCAAATTGACTTAAATCGCCGCTCGCTGCAACACTTTTGGCAATTAGTGTTGCATGAAATGGAAGAAAGACTCCTTCAAAGGACTTGATTGACGGATTTTTGAACGGTCGATGTAGCCTGATTCCCACAGTAAGATTCCTTGAAAATCTGAGCTCTTCTATTGAGAAATATTTCTCAGTAATGGTAAAAAATTTGCATTGGTTGATCAGCAAGAATCGGAGTGCACAATCCTATGCGAGGTACACTGAGTTCCCGGTGCGGCTACGCTGCGAATGTAGCTTGAATTTGTGTAAGCGGATTAGGCAAAGCTCGACTACTGGGCGGGCCGCTTTGGTTTAGTAATGCCTGGGTGATTCGGACCGTCTAGCATGTCGGTCCCTACCTAGTGGCAACCTGAAGCTCTATTGCGGCTGGTCCCAGAGCCGAAACGGATCGTGCAAGCGCTCCATCTCGGAGAGCAGCGCGGCTTCTAGTTCTTTCCGTTTCTTCGCGTACTTCGGATTATCCGCCAAATTCGTTTCCATCCGGTTTTTCCTGCCGTGTTCGGCGATATATTCATGCGGATTCTTGGCGAGATTGAAGAGCTGGGTCTCGCGGACGGTTCCGTCGAGCACATCAAACTTGACGAGTTTCCAATCCCCAACCTTCACGCTTCGCATTCCCGGTTTCGATCCGCCGCAATAGATTCCGAACATAGTGTCGCGTAACGGCTTCTTTCGGCCTTCGAGGATGGGCTTAAAACTTTGTCCCTCGACCGTATTGGGAATCTCGATACCCGCCATGTCGCAAAGCGTGGGAAGCGTATCTAGAAGATAGACGTTTCCGAGCGTTCGCGATCCCGCCTTGATGCCTGGGCCTTTGACAATGTAGGGAACTCTCCATGTGTGATCGTAGAGGTTTTGCTTCCCTTGAAGGCCGTGCCGTCCGATCGCCATTCCATGGTCGGCTGTGTAGATGATGTACGTATTCTCCAGTTCTCCCATCGACTCTAGTTTTTCGAGCACTTGTCCGATCTGGATATCGATATTCTCACTACAGGCGAATTGTCGGCCGATTTCGTTACGAATGGTCCGCTCGTCACGCTTTTCCCAAACGCCCTTAACAGCGACTTCGTCACGCAAATTCTCGTGTCCGTGGTGAAACGGATGCGCCGCGAGATAGTTGGACGGCAGCGCCGGTTGCTTCGGGTGCGCGGCGGGCAAGACATTCTTGTCGGTGTGATTGGTCGCCCCGTACTTCGCAAGCAGCTCAGGCGTTCCATCTCGGGTGTCATGAGGATGGGAGAAGCCGAAGTAGATGAGGAACGGATCTTCGTCCTTCGTATCTTCGCGTTCGTTGAGGTAGTCCATGACTTGCTTTCCATGCCACGCGCTGCCGGTTTCAGCAGTTCCCCCGCGCTTAGTGGCGTCCCGGCGAACGGTGAATTGCTCGTTTGCCGCTTCGTAGCTATTCCCGTTTTTGCAAGTACGCATCGTGTCGTAGCCGGCCCGATTGAAGACAGCGGCCATCGTGTTCTTAACCAAATCGGGCGGAACGCGCTCAGGGTACGCTTCATTCGGATTATTCGTCCGGCCGGGCTTGTCCGGTATGTGCCAAACGGTTCGCCCGCTCATCACCATATGCCGCGACGGCGTGCAGACGCCGCCTACCCAAGCGCCCATGTGGCGCGCTCCGTCGATCGTCATTCCTTCAGCCGCAAGACGATCGATGTTTGGCGTATCGAGAGCCGAGTCCGGATTGTAAACCTTCAAGTCGAACGGAGACTGATCATCCGCGATGATGAAAAGAATATTCGGCCGATCAGCGCCTTCAGCGCGGAGAAATGCGGTGAGAGTAAAGCACGTCAGGACCAATCGGCCCAACGCAGTGGAAACGGTTTTCATTCGAGGTATCATGTTGAGGAACTTAATCGTATTTTCAGCAGACTGCTGACTAAATTCCTTCGGATTGAAAGCTAGTGGACTTTTAGTGGCAACGATCTAATGCCTTCTTCGAGCAAGAGTGATCGGCTGCGATCATTTCTGTCACAAAATTGGGGCCCTGCAATATTACCGCCAATGGAATTGGTGGTTTTAAACTCACGCGAAGCCGCCAAGACGCGAAGATTTTAGAGGACTGGGGAGGACTCGATCAGGAGCGTTTTGATTTCAGCGCATCCCCCTTCGCGTCTTGGCGGCTTCGCGTGAGGCCTTATTACCAGGCAAATTAGCCTAACCCAGAATGATCAATTAGGAGAAATGATCCTTGTGCCGAGCAGGGAATTGGACACTACGATTAGGTCGCTTTTTGAGATCATCATACCCCTTGAACAATCGAAGTCGCTCGCCGCAATCGGTCTATTAATAGCCACGCTGACCATCGCTCAGGCTTCAGGTGGCTTCGCTGCAGCGCGTCATGTGCCCGAACGCAAAGACGATCTGGCGTTCGAAAGCGACAAGGTCGCCTTTCGCATTTACGGACCCGCCTTGAAGGACTCCACCGAGCGCAGCGGAATCGATTGTTGGCTGAAGCGTGTCGATTTATCCGATACGGACGAATACGGAAATCGAGACATCCGAATACCGATCGATCTCGCCAATCGAAACTGGGTCCGAATCGAAGTTTGGGACATCGCGCGAAACGGCGCCTTCACTCGGCCCGTTTGGATCGAGTAGGCGATCAACAATCGCAGCTAGAGTTCACCGACGCTCTATCGGCCTACTGCTTGCGACGCTTGCTTTCCCCAGATCTTGTAATTTTCGCCGATCTCTCCATCCAGAATTCGTTGCCAGCCTTCGGGATCGTTTTCCTTTAGCCACTTAAGAATGCCTCCTGCGGCACTATCGTTCGGGACGCGAGTACGGTAGTCTTTCAATCCTAGGTCGTCATGCGATGCTTGCCATTCGGAAAGGTGGGATCGCATCGCGCCCAGCGTCGCCGCGTATTCAGGATTCTCAGCCAAGTTGACAAGCTGATGAGGATCGTTCTTCAAATCGTACAACTCTTCCGGAGCCTTCGATTCCTCAAGAAAAAGCGCCGCATCGCCGACCAGCTTGCTCTCGCTTTTGAGGCGCCGCATTTCGTGGATCGCGGGCCGGTGAAAATCCAGGTAGGCTTGATGCCGATCATACGGGAGTTCCGGCAGGTAGTTTTTGATGTAAGCGAAGCGGGTGGTCGTTACCGAGCGCATGCATTCGTTTATCTCGTCCCACGCATCACGCGCGGAATAGACATAGTCTCGAGACATGGGTCGACCCGTCCCGATAAGCGGACGAGCGTCCATATAATCTGGCAATACGACTCCGGCTAAATGCAGAACGGTCGCCGATACGTCCAGGATGCTCACGAGATCGTTTACGACGGCAGGCTCCACCCAACGCTCCGGACCCCAGACAATCAGAGGCACGCGCAGTCCAGGTTCGTGAAGGTATCCCTTGCCGCGAATATTGCATCGGCCGTTGTCGCCGATGAAGA
>JAJFLS010000687.1 GCA_021772595.1 Opitutales bacterium | reverse complement strand
AAAGGTAGTGCTCGGGCGCCGTCCCGAGCTTTTATGGCATCTATTAGACACCCTCTAAGACAAAATCCCCTTCACTACATGGCCGTGCACGTCGGTCAAGCGATAGCGGCGGCCCTGGTGCTTGAACGTGTTTCTTTCCTTCTTCACTGACGTCGCTGGTTCGTCAAGGTTATGCTTCCTTCACACGTCTTTCTGTAGCTGCGATCGTCGTTGGACCTCGATAGGTCGGGGCTGATCGCGGAATATCTAGCAGGATCAACCGCGATCGACGATCGCGGCTACTGATGTGAGCTTGTCTGCAAAGCGGCGCGTCAAGCTCCTAGCATAACAACGGAAAGAAATGCGCCTCCACGCCTGGCTCATCTCCATTATTTATTTGCGAGCCGGAACTCCGCCGTCTACGCAGTAGCGATGCTCGTAAAGGATGCGCTCTGGCTTTCGAAGCACGCTGATTTGAAGATTACCGCTACCCCGGTTCTCTATCACTGCGAACCGATTTGGAGCTGGAAGTCTAACTCGCTCCCGGATTTCGCGATATGGGGCATCCTCCATGGTTCCGGAAAAATTGTCCGCAACAAATCAAGCCATTCGCTCAACCCTGGAATCTGTTTTCTGCTCGCCCCGCAGGATCGAATCGAAGCGGAACAAGATCCGCTCGACCCGCTTTCGTTATTCGTCGCCCGTTTTGAAATACTGGATACAGACGGCGAAGCGATACCGAGCCCCCAGCTTGAGCTTCCCACCGGACCCATCCAGACCACCAACCCGGCCAGCCTCGAAGCGATCGCAAACCTCGCCTTGGCTTGGGACGCGGAAAACGACATCGAACGCAGCATCCAGGACCACGCCCTCCGCATGCTGTTGCTTCTGATCGCCGACGCCTCCAACGCCACGTTCGACGAACGCGTAGCGAAAGCGTCCGCCATGATCGACTCTGACCTCGGCCGCAAATGGACCCTCGAAGAACTCGGCGAGCGCTCTGGCCTGTCACCGTCTCAACTCAGCCGGCTTTTCTCGAAGCAATACGGCGAGCCACCCATCCAGAACCTGATCCACCGACGGATGAAAGAGGCCAAGCGCCTCGTGCTCGAAACGAGCCTATCAATCCACGAAATTAGCTCCACGGTCGGTTACGAAAACCAGAATTTCTTCGAGCGTCAGTTCCTCAAACACGTCGGCTTCGACCCCGAATCCCTCCGCCGCAACCGCGCGATCTAACCCCTCTCCCAGTCTCTCCTTCTCCCGATCTCCTCTTCCCCCAGTCTCCCCTTCTCCCAATCTCCACATTTGACAGCCCCGCTCGCCCCAACTATCACCCCCGACGATGCATAAAAACGCCGTATTGCTCGTCAATCTGGGATCGCCCGACTCAACCTCAGTGGCAGACGTGCGCAAGTACTTGAAGGAATTCCTTTCGGATGATCGCGTTTTGGATACGCCGAAGCCGATCCAGCAATTCGTCCTGAACTGCTTCATTCTTCCCAAGCGCCCCAAGAGCTCTGCCGAGGCCTACAAGAAAGTTTGGACCGACGAAGGCTCCCCGCTCATCGCCACGAGCAAAAACCTCCAAGCGCTCCTTCAAGACCGAATCGACGATCATGTCGAGCTGGCCATGCGCTATGGCAGCCCTTCGATTCCCAGTGCCATCGCCAATCTGAAAACGAAGGGAATCACGCGTCTGCTGCTCGTCCCTCTCTACCCGCACTACGCGATGTCCAGCTACGAAACGGTTGTCGTCCGCGTCATGGAGGAAATCGAAGCGCAGATGCCCGACCTCGTCGTTGAAACCGTACAACCCTTCTACAAGGAGCCCGACTACATCGAAGCACTCTACCAATCCGCCCGACCGTATTTGGATAACGGATTCGACCACATCCTTTTCTCCTATCACGGCCTCCCCGTGAGGCATCTTTCGAAAGCCGATTCCTCAAACGCCCACTGCCAAATCGTCAAGGATTGCTGCTCCACCTGCAGCCCCGTCCACAGCACCTGCTACAAAGCGCAAACGTTGGCGACAACAGATGCCTTCGTCGAGCGAGCCGGCATTCCCAAGGAAAAGTACTCGATATCGTTCCAATCCAGACTGGGGCGCGAGCCTTGGGTCGAACCGTACACCGACAAAGTTCTTCCAGAACTCGCCGAAAGCGGAACGAAGCGGTTGCTCGTAATCATGCCCGCATTTGTCACCGACTGCCTCGAAACGCTCGAGGAGATCGCCATGGAAGGAAAAGAGCAATTCCTCGAAGCCGGGGGCGAATCCTTTCACGCGATCCCCTGCATGAACGAACATCCAGCCTGGATAGACTTCCTAGCCAAGAAAGCCCGCGTCGCCTTTTCGAGCGATTGAAAGAGGTAACAACGGATCGCCGATTGCAGGAGCCTGCTTGCAGGCGATTATTCCCCTGAGGTCATGGTGAAGGAAATCGCCTGCAAGCAGGCTCCTGCATTTAAAATACCCTTATCCACCCGCCTTACTGCGGAATCGGCGGCAGCCCTTCGATTGGAGCCGGGCCGAGAATCTCGACGAGCTCCACTTCGAAAATCAAGGTCGAAGCAGGCGGAATTCCCGGGGTTCCCTGGTCTCCGTATCCAAGCTTTGATGGCACGTAGAGCTTAACCTTTCCCCCTTCGCCAATCAAAGGAACTCCCTGAGTCCAAGCAGGAATCACGTCGGACAACACAAAATCGGAAGGCTCGTCGCGCTCGTACGAGCTGTCGAATACCGTCCCATCCAAGAACATCCCCTTATAGTGGCAGCGCACTCGATCCTTTTTACTCGGCTTCTTGTCGCTGCCGGGCTCGAGGATCTGAAAGTAAAGCCCACTACCGAGCGACTGGTAATCCGGCTCGCCGAATAGAGAATCGAAAAATTCCAGCCCTTCCGCCTGATTCCTCTCTAGCTGCTCCTGGAGCTTGATCTTCTCGCGCTCCAGGAAATAGTTCTGCATTGGCGTGATCGACTTCGAAAGATCCGTCGGAGCGCTCTCGCGATTCACATAGGACTTCATCCCGCGAGTGATCGCGTCGATCTCCGCGTCGGTCACTTCCAGGCCTCCCAGATTGAAGCGCTCGGAGAGGAGAAATCCCCAGGTCTCCAGCAATTCCATGGAGGTGTATTTCGCGACCTCCTCCTGTAAATCCGGGAGCGGAGCCGGGTCGGGAGCCTGCCCGAAGAGCGGCAGTCCTGTTGCAGAGAGAGCGATGAAAGCAATTAGCCTTTTCATAAGGTATTCGTTGGCAGAAAGATGCGTCTTTGACAAACGCGTTAAAATGAGCATTGCGAATTGAAACAACTACCAAATTGCGTTGTATTGTAAATGACCAAACTTTTTCAGCTCTAAAACACCCGAAATGAATCAAAGAACTTTCTGGATCAGCGACGATGGCGTGATCACCACCGCCAAGAAAAGACCCAACTCGAAACTGCTCGATCTCACGATCACCTTTCGCCTCAAAAGCAAAGCCGAAGTCAAGCAGGCGGCGAGTCGACTCGCGAAAATCCAGTTTACCGAACGCAGCTCCTTGGCCCGCATCGGGCTTGAAATCATCGCGACCAAAAAGCCGAGACTGAACCGCGACCGACTGATCCTCGATTGCGAAGCCTTCCTCTACGACTCCTCTTTCCCCTGTTCCGCCTATTTCCGAAGGCTTCTCAAACCCGGAATCGCCGCCGGACGACTCTTCTACGCGCCCGAAAGCCAGAAACTCAGCTCCGACGAAATCTGGCAGGCCCTCAAAACCAATCGACTCAAACTACCCGACACGACTTCCATCGACCGATTCGGAAGCGTATTCCTGACACCGCACAAAGTCCGCTACACTCTCCCGGATACCGTCACCGAAATCGATCACCTCAGGTTGCTCAAAGGGGGCAACCCCCGATCGTTTCTCGACAAAGTTCAAACACGCGAAGACATCGAAGTAGTCGACATCCCGCCGCGCTCCGGATTGCTCACCAGCTGCTCGATGTACCTGAAAGAACACTACGTCGTGCTCAATCGAGGCGAAGGAAACTTCGGCCTGCACTCCGGAGCGGTTCTGCTCGATCCCGTCAAGACATTCGGGTCAAACGTCATTCTCGAAATCTACAACCGGAGCGACGAGCCCGTCATCAATCCAGTCGTTTCCATCGAAGTCTTCAACTCCCCGAAATTCGACAAAGACCAGAAGGAAGTCCTGCGAGGCAAAAGCCAGGTTCTCTTCACCAATCTCGAAAAAGTCTACAAGCACCTCGACGACAACCCGAGCGCGCACTTCTCCCGCATGAGGCCAACCACCAGCGTATCGTTGAGCGGCAGCAGCGCCCAATCGGAGAACCAAAGCCTCCTCATCCGAGCGACCGGCAACATCGCAAAAGAGATTAAGCGCATCGGCAACGGCGACCACTTTGGGTACCGCACCGTAAGCCAAGCGATCCGCAAAGGCGACATCGACGCCGACACGCTCGTCATGGATCAATTTCCAACTTTGCCTGAGCACATCGAGATACTTTCGCGTATCCAGAAATTGAAACTCACCCGGATCGTATTCAGAAAGTCCACCCAAATGCAGGACTTTTTCTTGTCGAGCGAAGCGCATAGCAGGCTCGAAACTTACGAGCAGCTCGGAATCAAAGTGTATTGGTTCAATTCCTACATAAACGATATCTACGTTCACATCTACAAGAACGACCACGGGTTCTTCATAAAGGAGGAAAACGCGGACCGCTTTCTCGCCTGCACGATTCTCGCCTTCTACGGATCCGCTCTAGAAATGAACGAAGAGGAGGAACGCAACATCACCGCGCTCGTGGATAGCATGACCCAGTTCTTCGGCCCCAACGTCGGCATTCTCACCGGCGGCGGCGAAGGCGTCATGGGCCTCGCGGCAGACGTCGGCCGGGCGAACAACTGCCTCACCGGAGCCGCCTACCTCGAGCTCGAGGCCCAGCCGCCCCGAGTCGGCGTGGACTTCTTCAACACCTTCCAGGAGAAAAACCGGCACAACCGTCAGAAGTGGTTTCAAGTC
>JAJFLS010000686.1 GCA_021772595.1 Opitutales bacterium | reverse complement strand
ATTCCGAGATCGAGCAGCTGGACATCCGGATATCGACAGTGTTGAAGAACTTGAAGAATAGTTCTGGGATCGAAGAGGATATCGCGATCGTGGATGAGCAGATCGATAAACTCAATACACGCTTGTTCGACTCTCAGGAATTGGCGACCAACTACAACTATTTCTTTAATATCGAAACCGCTACGGGCGTGAAGCTAAGCGGCTTGAAGCAGCTTGAGGTGAAGGACATGAGTAACGATCCCAGAGAAATGTTGAAGAGGAGGCGCTCGCCCAAGTCAACAGCTGATGTGTATAAGAAAATACGATACCACATGAACGCGTCTGGAAGCTATGTTGAGCTGGTCAATTTCTTGCGACACCTGGAAGGCGGATCCGCTTTCTACCGATTGGAAAAATTCAGTCTTTCCAAGTCTAAGGAACAGAATTCCGAAGCGCTCTCGATGGACGTGTCGTTCCTGATGTTAGGAAGGAAAACCTCATAGATGAAATCGAAAAGCAATATAAGAATCGTCTGTCTGCTCATCGCATCTGTGGCTCTCGTGCATATTGGCGAATCAGCGGCTAAATCCCCTGAGGAGCGCCTCGCGAAAATCGAAACTGCCGCGAAGTTGCTCGATAGGAGCGTGGTCGTCGTGGGTGAAAACACTGTAGCGATGATTAGAGATCCATTCGGTCTAGCTCCTGAGCCTATAGAGGTCGTCGAAGAGGTGGTAGAGATTAAGGAATTATCACCTCAAGAGTTGATGCCATTGCTGGCTAAGAACGTCAAGCCGACGGGGATCTTCTCAACTGGAGGAGTATATTACCTAATGTTCAAGGAGGAGAAATTGACGTCGGGTGGAATTATTCCGGTCGTGTACCAGGATAAAGAATACAATTTGGAGATAGTCAGCGTCGTGCGAAATGCGTTCAGTTTGCGTTTCGGAGATGCTGAATTGGATATTAAACTAAAGTAGAGAGATATGAACACTGCAATGCGATTAATAATAAATACTATTCTGTTTGTGTGCCTGCAGTTTGCGGCACTAGGACAGAGCGATACTTCATCGCAAAACAATCAGCCCGGCGTCAGCCTGGATCCTCCGGGTCCGGACGATGTTGATAGGCAATTTGACGATTCCGTCCTCAGGGACGATTCATCGTCGGATCAAAACGAAGACTCAGGTGTGGGTCAGAACAGCGGATCACCCTTGAGTAATGAGCTTTCTTTAGGAGAAGCCGATACGATTTCGGTTGATTTTCCAAATGAAGAAATCAGAACCGTGCTTCGCAACGTATCCGATCTGTACATGTTGAACATCGTCATCCCTGAGGATCTTCAGGGCACGACGTCGATCAAGTTGCGCGACGTATCCTGGAGGCAGATTTTCAATGTAGTGTTGAACCCGATTGGCTTCACTTATATAGAGGAAGGCAACATCATCCAGATCGTTTCGAAGGACACTTTGAACTTCGAGCCGCCGGTTACTGAGATCTTTATGCTGAACTATGCGGAGGCCAGTCAGGTTTCCGGCACGATTTCGAGCATGGTAGATGCAGAAAAGGGAGGTCGCGTACAAGTAGACGCGCGCACCAATGGACTGATCGTCACAGAGCGCCAATCGAAGATGGCGAGCATTCGCCAAGTGATCGATCGCTTGGACAAGCCTACCTTGCAGGTTATGATCGAAACTCGATTTGTCGAGGTGACAAATCAAGATGTCAGCAAGATCGGGATGAAGTGGAATAGCTTAGAAGAGTTGGATGTGAGCGCATCTGGACTGGGCCGCACCTATAGCGATATAGATGGACGTAATGGATCCCGCAATAACGGAACCGAAAACAACAATGAAACGAATTTCGGAACGGTTGACCTAGCGATTGGCGACACCAGCATATCGGGAGATCCTGGCATTCGTTCGGGCCAGTTTGTTAATAATCTGACTGGACAGACCTTGCTCGACGCGACCACTAATTCAGACACTTTCGTTGCGCAGTCCGCCGTTAGAAACCTTAACTCGCTGGTGCACACCGGGGACCTGACCAAGGTCACGAGCGCGGTATTCAATTCAAGCCAGATCGGCTTTATCTTCAGCGCTTTGAAAGAGCAAGGCAACAGTCGCCTGGTTTCTCATCCGACGATCGTTACCTTGAACAATCAGGAAGCTGAAATTTCGATTGGCGAGCAATTCCCGATTCCGAACTACCAGTACAATGAAGAGCGCGGCACTTTCGAAGTGAGCGGTTTCGACTACAAGGATATTGGCGTTATCTTGAAGGTTAAGCCTTCGGTTAACAACAAGGGTCTAATCACGTTGAAAGTGGTTCCGGAAGTGAGCAGCCGTACTGGCGAACGCGAGTTCGGCGGAGCGAGTGGAGCGAGTATTCCGATCATTTCGACGCGTCGCACACAAACTCAGATCGCTCTCCAAGACGGATCGACGATGGGCTTGGGTGGCCTAATGCAGGCTACCGAAGTCGAGGAATCTACCAAGGTGCCGTTTCTTCACAAGATTCCTGGAATTGGCGCCGCTTTCCGTCACAAGGACAAGGATGCTTCGAAGATGAATTTGCTTATTTTCATCACGGCGAAGATCTTGCCGAGCGAAGATGCGGATTTCGAAGACGTCTTCTCTCAGGGTCGCATGACGGAAGTCGGGATCGACATGGATGAGATCCGAAACCAATAAGGTTTCCAGCTCAACTAAACTTAAAATTTTGCAGACCTCTTCCATTTGGAAGGGGTCTTTTTTTGTCTATTCTCCGATTAGCGTGATGACGAGCGAACGCGTGTGCGGCTGATCTCTGTGTTCCCAAAGAAATAGGCCTTGCCAGGTCCCGAGAAGCAGTTGCCCGTTTGAAAAAGGGATCGTTTCCGAGCTCCGAGTAAGGGCCATCTTTATGTGGCTGGGCATATCGTCTGGGCCTTCGTAGGTGTGCGTGAAATGCGGGTCGTTCTCAGGAACGAGTCGTTTCATATAGTCCTCCAGATCGTGGCGGGCGGAGGGGTCCGCGTTCTCCATCAGCACGAGGCTGCAGCTTGTGTGGCGGCAGAAAATGGTGAGCGTTCCATCGCTCAGGCCTGCGCCGCGGAGCACGCTTCTGGCGTCGTCCGTTATCTCGTAGGTCCCTTGGCCGGTGGTGGATACTCGGAATTCTGATTGAACGACCGCCATGGGGCTTGCTTCTAGTTTGGTCCTGGTTTCGCGGTTTCCGATTTGCGGATATGGTCTTCTTGAGGCTCCAGCAAAATCGCGAAATCGAGTTCTTTGTCGTCGCGCTTCACCTTGAACAAAATGAAGTCGCCAGGATCTTTGAAGAAAAGGAGATCCCGAACGCCGTTCAAGCTCTCCACTGCGATTCCGTCGAGACTGATCAGCTCGTCTTTCGCTCGGAGGCCACCTCTTTCGGCTGGGCTTCCGGTGACGATGGTCTTAACGAGCACGCGCTTGTTTATATTGTAGGCATCGGCCTTTTCCTCGAACTCGACCGGAATCACTCCGTATCGAACTTTCTGGTACTGGCTGAGTTGGCTGACGATTCGCGCGAGCGCTTTTGACGGGATGATGTAGGAGGAATTCACCTCGGGCAGCGTCGCCATGACGATTCCCGTCAATTCGTTGTTCGCGTCAAAGGCAGGCGATCCGCCTTCGGCGGGGCCGATAGGAATGCTGAGCCGGGTATAGGTAAACGGAAATTCGACTTCGGCGAAGTGGCTTTCAAATCCGGTCACAAGGCCGAATTTCGGCGTGGGCTCGAAATCGAGCGGGCTCGTGATGGCGAATGCGAATGCTCCGATCGTTTGACGGTCCTTGCTTTCGATGAGCTCTATGTAGTCGAACGAATTGGGCAGATTTATTATTTGGAGAAGGGCGACATTCGTTCGCGCGTCCGCTCCAATGATGTCGGCGAGATACGAGATTCCATTTTGCTCGATCCAGACTCGAGTGGTTTCGTTGGGCGGCATATAGCTGGTGAGTACCTGCCCTTTATCGCTGATGAAAAAACCGGAAAATACGCGTAGCACGACGTTCGGTTCGCTGCCTTCGGATTGCTTCTCGGTCGCTACTTTCACCCGCACGACTGCTTTGGCGTGTTCCTGATAGACGCTTTGGATGGTGGATTGCAGATCGACCAAACCGGATTCCTGAGCGGCAGCGTTCTGGAGAAATGGGAGGATCGCGCCGATCGAAACGAAAGTTCGCGCGGCCATTGGGACGCGTCTTAGCAGGCGATGAAGCATCGTCTAGAAATGATTTCCGGTGCGAATAATCTTTGCTCCGAGAGTGGCCTCGGTGGCGCTTCCTCCGACGGTGAATTGCTTGGGCGCGGAAATGATTTGGTAATTCACGGGCGCCGTCTGTTTCTTCATCGCATGAATTTCGTAGAAAGGCTGGGCGTCGATTGCCGGGAGGAAAACGTTTTCGGCGTTTTCCTGCGAAGTGGCGAATTCCTCGACGACGAATAGCGGGGCTTCCGGGGTCGTCTCAAGAGCCGTGTCGGAAGCGCTCGCCTGGGCGATTTCGCCGGCGATCATTTCCTCGCTGGCGAAGTAGTCGCTTTTCGAGACAACGAAAATGCCTAGGGCGAAAACGCTTACCGCGGCGGTGGCGGCGGCTGATTTCCGGGCTACTAGGAGTGACAGTTTGCCGACGCGTTCGTACCAGGTCTGGGTGCGTACGAGGGCGGCCAGCTGCTTGCTGCGTAGTTCCTCGTCGAACTTGTTCCAAAAAGCGTCGTCAGGTTTTTCCTGGCGTTTCAAACGTAGAAGCTGGCTTAGCTGCGTGTCGGCTTCGGGCGTTGGCTTTTTGGATGGCATATAGGAAATGCGTGGGTTAGAGCTAGCGTAGATAGTCTTTCAATTCGCCTTGCAGGAATTGCTTTGCGTAGTGGAGCCGCGAACGGACGGTCCCGATGGATGTGCCGACGATGTCGGCGATTTCCTTGTGGCTCAAACCGTCGATCTCGAATAGGGTGATAACCGTGCGGTGCTTGGGGGATAGCTTCTGGAATGCGTCGTTGAGCTTCTCCTGAAGCTCGCTCATCAAGGCGGCTTTGTCGGAATTCGATTCCGTGGTCATGTTTTCGATGAACCCGGCGGTGTGGTCCTCGTCCGCCATTTTCTCGAAGCTCAAAAAGCGGCGCAGCTTGTTCTTCCTCAGGTGGGTGAGCGTCGTGTTCAGCGCGATTCGGTAGAGCCAGGTGAAGAAGCTGGATTTCCCTTTGAACCGGTTGATGGACTGAAAGGCTTTGATGAACGTGTCCTGGGCGAGATCCGAGG
>JAJFLS010000685.1 GCA_021772595.1 Opitutales bacterium | reverse complement strand
TGGTCGATGTCTAGAAGAATGGCGTCGTGCTTTTTATCTGGATACTCCAAGTCGAAGCTTTTCACTACATCGCGCGAAAGGTCGAAGAAGTCGGCCTCGACGAACCGGCAACGAGTATCGCCAGTCAACTTTTTCCCTAGCGGAACCAAGCCCTTCTGGTGCCACTCAATAACTCCCTCAAGGTATTCCACAACGATGAGCGACGACACACGCGCGTCTTCCAACGCGGAAACCGCTGTGTATCCGAGCCCTAGCCCGCCGACTACGACGTCGAGTTCTTCACCTTCCAGCGCTCCCAGCCCGAGCTTCGATAGCTGATGCTCGGCTTCGTGAAACAAGCTCGACATCAGAAAGTCGTCACCAAGTTTCACCTCGTAAATGTCGAGATCCCCCAATTGCGGCATGCGTCGCCGCCTCAGAATAAGATCTCCGATTGGAGTCGGGCGAAAGTCGAGTTCCTCGAAGGCCAAGCTCATCACGGAAGATGTGCCAAGACGAGCGGGCAGGTCAAACATAAGGTAGGGACCGACTGCCAGGCGGTCCGCTTTTTGTTCGTTTTAAACAATTGTTGCAGGTTCCACGCCGAAGTCTCGGCGTAGCTACGTAGCGAATGCGGCGTTGTTCTAATTTTTGAATTTGTCGGAGACTTTTCGATTGCGGACCGCCTGCGGGATCGGTCCCTACCTTATGTCTCTAACTCCGGTCTGCGACATAGAGCAAATACGCGGCTCGTTTCGCTCCTTCGTGAGTTTTCGCGGGAACCGCCGTCACATCGAATCCCGCTTTTCGCAATCGAGCCTCGAATATCGGATCCGGTCCCGCGGACCAAAAGACGACGCGCCCACCCGGCTTCAACGCGCGGTGAACAGAACCTATTCCAGATATTGAATACAGTGAGCTATTGCTTTCGACAACCATCGCGATGGGGCCGTTGTCTATGTCCAGCAATATCGCGTCGTAGGTTTCCGGTTCCGCTCGCTCGATAAGGGCGGCCACGTCGTCGGCCAGGACTTCGACGCGCGGGTCGTCAAGCAGCGCGCCATTTAGCGGTTCGAGATGTACCCGATTCCATTCAATTACCTCCGGGACTAATTCGACTACTTCCACCGTCGTTTCTGGACTGACGGCTTCCAACACGCTTCGCAGCGTAAATCCGAGACCGAGGCCTCCGATCAGAATCCGTGCGTCGCCATCGTCTTCGAGCCGTTTTACTCCGATCTGGCCGAGCAACCGCTCTGACGCGCTGGCTTTCGAGTGCATCAGCTCCTGACCGTTAAAGCTGATCGAAAAAGCCCCGTCTTGCTCGAAGAGGGCGATGGTTCCTCCGCCAGGGGTTTTCGCCTCGGCTTGTTTGATTCGCGGTTTCATTTGAGATTTCGGTACGGTCTCTGTGTAGGGATTTCTCGGCTGACACGAGACTTTCGCGCGAGCGATCTGCGACCGGCCCGTTTTATGAAGCGATTCCTCTCCAACCGTTTAAATTACAACGTTGTAATTTAAACGGTCATGCCGTTGGGGGAGCGTTGAGCTCTTTCGTCTGGGCGAATCCGCTTGTCATCGGATTGGGGGGCTTTTATCGCTAGCCCTTTTTCAACGCGTATTTGCCGATGTCGACGGAATTAGACCAGAGTTACGATCCTAAGATAGTGGAACCCAAGTGGTATCAAGCTTGGGAGGAAAAGGGTTGCTTCGAGGGCGAGGTGAAGGCCGATCGCGAATCGTTCACGATCATGATTCCTCCGCCAAATGTGACTGGTATGCTCCACATGGGGCACGTGTTGGACAACGCGCTCCAGGACATTTTCATTCGCCGCGCTCGCGTCGAAGGCAAGTCGGCTCTCTGGTTTCCTGGCACGGACCACGCGTCCATCGCGACGCAAGTTAAGGTCGAGCAAGCCTTGCGAAAGGAAGGCACCTCCCGTCGCGAGTTGGGCCGCGAGAAGTTTCTCGAAAGAGCGTGGGAGTGGTCCGACCAGCACGGAGGCATCATTTTCAATCAGCTGCGAAAGCTCGGCGCGTCTTGCGATTGGCGTCGCTCGCGCTTCACAATGGATCCGGAGTACCAGCGGTCGGTGATTTCTTCGTTCGTCGAGCTCTATAATCGCGACTTCATTTATCGAGGCAAGCGCCTCGTAAACTGGTGTCCCGTTTCGCAGACCGCTCTCAGTAACGAGGAGGTCATCATGAAGCCGCAGAAGGGCAAGCTCTACAAAATGCGCTACGAAATCGTCGAAGAGCCGGGCCGTTTCGTCGAGATTTCAACGACGCGTCCGGAGACGATCATGGGCGATTCGGGCGTTGCGGTTCATCCCGATGATGAGCGTTACGCGGACTTGCTGGGTAAGCATTGTTGGCGTCCGTTTCCGCGAGCGGAGATACCTTTCGTCGCGGATCGAGCGGTTGAAAAGGATTTCGGTACGGGCGTGCTCAAGGTCACGCCGGCTCACGACCAGGTCGACTTCGACATCGGCAAACGTCACGACTTGGCGGTTATCGATGTGATGAATCCCGACGGGACTCTCAACGATTTGGCCGGCGAGGAGTTCGCTGGAATGGATCGCTTCAAGGCCCGCAAAGTTGCGGTTCAGAAACTCGAGGAGCTCGGCCTGATGGTCGAGATCGAAGACTACGACAACAATGTCGGTTTTTCAGAACGGGCGGATGTGCCGATCGAGCCGCGCTTGTCGGAGCAATGGTACTTGAAGTATCCAAAAGTTGAGGAAGCGAAACGCGCGGTCGAGAAGGGTATCATAAAATTCCACCCGAAGCGCTGGGAGAAAGTCTATCTCCACTGGCTCAACAACATCCAGGACTGGTGCATCAGCCGCCAGCTTTGGTGGGGGCAGCGTATTCCGGTTTGGTACAAGAAGAATGCCGACCGGAGCGATCCCGCAAATTGGCACGTGTCGGTGGACGGTCCTGACGATCCGGAAAACTGGGAGCAGGATGAGGATGTTTTGGATACATGGGCATCGTCCAATCTTTGGCCGTTCGCGACCTTCGGCTGGCCGAGCGAGGATCCGAAGGTCCAGTCGGAGCTGAACTACTTCTATCCGACGAGCATGCTCGTAACGGGCTTCGACATCATATTCTTTTGGGTGGCTCGCATGATCATGTCCGGCTTGGAGCTGATGGGCGAAGAAAAGGAATCGCTGACGGACGAGGAGATTGACCAGCGCGTTCCGTTCAAGGACGTTTTTATCCACGGTCTTATTCGCGACGAGAAGGGACGAAAAATGTCCAAGTCCCTCGGCAATTCGCCGGATCCTCTGGACTTGATCGCGAAGTTCGGGGCGGACGGGCTGCGCTTCGGCATAATCAATATCGCTCCCAGCGGATCGGATATTCTGTTCTCGGAAGACCGGATCGAGATCGGACGCAATTTCTGCACTAAGCTTTGGAACGCCTGCCGTTTTCGTCAGATGGCGGGTGGCGAGACGAGTACCCAGAGTTTGGAGGCGATCGTGGATCGCTTGGCTGGATCGGAGCTTGAAGGCTACGGGAATTGGATTCTCTTCCGTCTTCTTCAGACGATGGAAGACATCGAAGGGCAATTCGCCCGCTTTGAATTGCACCCGCTCACGCATACGCTGCACAACTTCTTTTGGGGCGATTTTTGCGACTGGTACGTTGAAGCGGCCAAGGCGATGCTGCAGTCCAAGGACGACCCGCGTCACGATGCGGCTTTGGCGGTATCGGATTTGGCGATACGCCAGTCTCTCTTGATGCTCCACCCGATCACTCCGCATATTACGGAAGAGCTTTGGCAGTCGATGGGCTATTCGGAAGGCGGCGGATTTCTGCAAGACGGCGGGCTTATAAAGGCGTCAGAGTTGAGGGCGTTGCTTGAGTCGAAAGGAATTTCGATCGACGAAGCAGGTGCTGCGCGAATCGAGCAGGTAAAAGAACTGATTACTCAGGCCCGCGCGATCAAGGCGGAGTACAATGTGGCGTCCAAGCGGGATGTGACGCTTTTCGTTTCGCCGACCGATGCGCCTAGCTCGACGGTTATCGAAGGCAATCTGGATACGATCAAGAAGCTCGCCGGCGCGGCGACGATTGAGATCCGAGAGAAGGTCGAGAATTTGCCGGGTTCGGTTTCGGCGTTGGGGACAGTCTACCTCGATCTCTCCAGCGCGATCGATGTAGAGGCGGAAAAAGTCCGCTTGAGCAAGGAGCTCGAGAAGCTCGGCAAAGCGATCCAAGCTGGAGAGGGGAAGCTCAACAATTCGAGTTTCGTCGACAAAGCGCCGCCTGCAGTTGTCGAAGGGGCCAAAAAGCAGCTCGCGGAAACCCAAGCCAAACGCGACGAGATCGCCCGCCTGCTGGAGAGTTTGTAATTGCGGCTGGTGGGGTACGCTTGCGTTGGCTTTCTAGATGAGTTTGGCATCGGGATAAGCTAGCTCTTGCGAACGCATCGTATTCGCTTAAGTTAGTAGCAAGGCGAATTATGCGGCGCGAAGGAGAAACGAATGGAGGTTGGACGATACCGTTCATCCCGATTATTTTGGTTACGATGATTGCGCTGACGTTTTTGTTCGGCTGGATCGTGATTATTCTGTCCGTGGCGTCTTTCCTTCTGATTACGGCTGGCGTCTTCGTCTACGATCTCTTTACGGACAAATCTGAGGGATCGGCCGCGTTGAGTTTCTGGTTTCACAGCGAACAGGAGCTGTCCGAATTATGGGAACTCATCGCTGCGGAATTGAAGATCGAGTCAGAATCGCACGACCATGAGAATGTGTGGGAGTGGATAAGCGCCGAGTCGAAGAGTGGCATGTACCGTTATAATATCTCCCGTAAACACAATGACTACAGCTTTCCGGTACAGATTAAGGTGAGCTGTCTTGGCTCGCCGCCGTCATCGGGGAAGCTCGAGAAACTGGGGCGGCAACTGGCGGAAGCTCTGAAGGCAGACATCAAATACGGATCGGTCAAGTATTTGAAAGGGAATGATTACGAGTTCAAAGAAGAGGGGCAATTCGTGTATAATAGTTGATTGATCCGACGCTGTTCGATCATATGTTGGTCCTATGCGAATTTATTTCCTGGGCGTTGCGGGGACGGCGATGGGTAACGCGGCGCTTTTGCTGCGCGATTTGGGGCACGAGATTATTGGATCGGATCAGGCAGTGTATCCGCCAATGAGCGACATGCTGCTCGATGCGGGGGTTGAGATTCTAGAAGGATACCGTGCGGATCGTTTGAGCGACTTGAAGCCGGACCTTGTCGTGGTGGGCAATGCGTTTTCGAGAGGAAACGAGGAGGTGGAGTATTTGCTCGAATCGCGAGCCTTGGAGTTCGTCTCACTCCCGGAGGCTCTTAAGCGGTTCGTCTTGTCGACGCGTCGCAATATTGTTGTTACAGGGACGCATGGGAAGACGACAACCTCGGCCCTGACGGCGTTTTTGCTTCAGCAAGCGAATGTCGATCCGGGATTCATGATTGGCGGCGCGCCTCTGGATCCGGAAAAGGGTTGGGCGAACGGCGACCCGAACGCCCCGTTCGTCATCGAGGGTGACGAGTACGATAGCGCGTTTTTCGACAAGCGCAGCAAGTTTATCCACTACGCTCCGCATATCGTGATTTTGAATAATCTGGAGTTCGATCACGCGGATATCTTTCGCGATCTCCAGGATGTGAAACGGACCTTCGAACACCTGACGCGAATTGTCCCGAAGAACGGCTTTCTTCTGGTCAATGGCGATGACGAAAACGCGCTTTCGCTATTGCCGATCTCGTGGACAAAGGTGTATCAAGTCGGGCTTGCGGAGGAATGCGATTTGCGTATCGAAAATTATAGGACCACGTCGCATGGCTCATCCTTCGATCTGGTCTGGCAAGGCCGGCAATGGATTTCAGTGAAATGGCCGATGACGGGATTGTTCAACGCGCGCAACGCTGCGATGGCCTGTCTCGCTGCGGCCTTGTCGATTTCCGAGACTGGAAGTCCGTTGTCATTTGAAGCGAAAGGGATCGCTTCGTTCCGAGGGGTTAAGCGTCGCCAGCAGATTTTGTCAGAAAGCGAGCAGAGGATCGTGATCGAGGATTTTGCGCACCATCCGACCGCGATTCGCGAGATTCTGAGGGCGTTGAAAAACCGCTACGAAAACTGGACTCTGGTCGCTGCGTTCGAACCGCGCAGCAACACGTCTCGGCTGGACGTCATGCGCGAGCCGATGCTGGACGCGCTTTCGATCGCGGACGCTGTCGTGATCGGAGCCGCGAAGCACCGCAGCAACGAAAATGTCGAAGTTATGGATACTGAATCCTTAGCTTCCCAACTTCGCGATCGCGGCACTTCGGCGGTCGCGAGCGATTCGAACGAGGAGGCCCTCCATTCGCTAAACGATCTTTGTTCGAAATTGCAGTACAGACAGGTGGTGGTGTTTCTGACCAACGGCTCGTTCGGCGGAATCATCGAGCGTTTTGCGGAAGCGAGTGGGGCGGATTGATCCTGAGGTCGTTTGTGTAGGAGCCTGCTTGCAGGCGATTAACTACATCATAGAGCAGGGAAATAATCGCCTGCAAGCAAGCTCCTACAATTGTCGAACCGATGTGGTAGGTCGTTAGCGGTGCCCCTACAATCGCGAGGCTTGCCTTCGAATAGGCGAAAGATAAAGTTGTCTCTTTCATAGCATCCAACAAGACATCCAATCAACTTAGCATTATGGCCACGCCTCCTTTTCATTTTCAGAAGCTGTTCGAACTGGGCGAAGACGATACTGAGTATCGCTTGCTTACCGATGAATTCGTGTCCACGGACACATTTAACGGACAGGAGATTCTCAAAGTAGAACCGGAAGCTTTGAGCCAGTTAATCAAGGCGGCGATGCACGATCTCTCATTCATGCTGCGCCCCAAACACCTCGAGCAAGTGGCCTCGATTCTTGAAGATGAAGAGTCATCGGAGAACGACCGGCATGTCGCGTTGACGCTTCTTCGAAACGCGGAGATCGCCGCCCAAGGAGTGCTCCCTTTTTGCCAGGACACGGGCACTGCGATCGTGATGGGGAAGAAAGGCCAGCAAGTCTGGACGGGAGCCAACGACGAGGAGGCGATTTCTAAAGGCGTCTACGAAACGTACACCAGCGACAATCTCCGCTATTCGCAGACGGCGCCGATGACGATGTACGAGGAGAAGAACACGCGTACGAATCTCCCTGCCCAGATCGATCTCTACGCGGCGGAAGGTGCTGAGTACAAATTTCTCTGTCTCGCCAAGGGCGGAGGTTCGGCCAATAAGACTTTCCTCTACCAGGAAACGAAAGCGCTGCTGAATCCCGAGAAGCTGGAGAATTTTATGCTCGAGAAAATGATTACTCTCGGGACCTCGGCCTGTCCGCCATATCATCTTGTATTCGTAATTGGGGGTACATCCGCGGAGGCTTGTCTGAAGACGGTCAAAGTCGCCTCTACCAAAGATCTCGACAATCTCCCCACGACCGGCAACGAGCACGGCCGCGCGTTTCGCGACGTGGAGCTTGAGCAGAAGATGCTCGGCCGGGCGCAGGAATGCGGCATCGGGGCGCAGTTTGGAGGGAAGTATTTCGCATTGGATGTGCGCATCATTCGTCTGCCCAGACACGGGGCGAGCTGTCCGGTCGGCATCGGCGTTTCCTGTTCGGCCGATCGCAACATCAAAGCGAAGATAAACCGGTCCGGTCTCTGGGTCGAAAAGCTAGAGGGCGATCCCGGACGCTTGATTCCGGCATCCGTGGGCGGCCAGAAAAAGGCGGAGGTCGTAAGTCTCGATCTGAATCGGCCGATGAAGGATATCCTAGCCGAGCTCAGCGAGTATCCCGTGCAAACGCGTCTTTCGCTAAATGGCACGATCATAGTAGCCCGCGACATAGCTCATGCGAAGCTTCAGGAGCGTCTCGACGCGGGCGAGGACTTGCCGCAGTATTTCAAGGATCATCCCGTCTATTACGCGGGTCCGGCAAAGACTCCCAAGGGGCTTCCCTCGGGCTCCTTCGGTCCCACGACAGCAGGGCGGATGGATGCGTATGTCGCTCCATTCCAGGAGCGTGGCGGATCGATGATAATGCTCGCGAAAGGCAACCGCACTCAGCAAGTGGTGGATGCGTGCCAAAAGTTCGGCGGCTTTTATCTCGGTTCGATTGGCGGTCCGGCCGCGATTCTCGCCAAAGAGAATATCAAGAAGGTCGAGCTCGTCGAATATGAGGAGCTCGGCATGGAAGCCATCTGGAAAATCGACGTTGTCAATTTCCCCGCTTTCATTCTCGTCGACGACAAGGGCAACGACTTCTTCCAGATGATCCGAAAGCGGAACATCGGGTAACTTTTTTGTAGGAGCGGGTTTATCCCGCGATAACTCTCATTCTGTATTTTATCGATCGGCGATATCGCGGGGTTCCGTCCGTCGCTCTCCGGACTATGGAGGACTGACAAAACCCGCTCCTACAATGATTTGTTGGACACACACATACACACTCCGGTTGTTGGGGAAGCTTGTAGGTTGTCGCCGATTGCGTGGCCTAATCGTAATGGAATGATGTTGATTCACGCGAAGTCGCAAAGACGCTAAGGAAAGAAATTGAAAGCGGGTAAGCTCCTGCATTTCTTAGTCTTAAAAACTTCGCGTTTTCGCGACTTCGCGTGAGCCCTCTTCTCGCTAATCTGACGGATACGAACCTAACTCACTGTGATCAGCTCTTTCGACCGGCTCCTACAACTCACTAGTCGTGTCTTTTACCTTTAGTTGACGCGTCTGGTCGGTGGTGGGATCTATCGGCGATGCGCCTTTCCCATGGCGGTAAGCTCTACGTTTTCACCAATGCGAAAGTCGCTTCCGTGAGCCGTAATGGAAATGTGGAGACGATTACGCTGAATTACGAATCGGTGAAGGTCTCGCATGATACTGCCAAGTCGAGCATTCAGAATATGAAAGCTCAGGACTATAATTCGTCTCGTTCCAATAACACCCGAGCGGCGAAATCCAACAACCACAATACCACACGCTCGAACAAGACATTGGAATAGAGAGGAAGACGTTTCGGAAAAGGTGTGTAGATTCTAAAGAGAACGTCTCTTTAGGGCGGAAATCACGGAGTTCTTTACATCGGGCCAGCTTAGTTCTCTCAACGAAATTGGGTCTGGCTCTTCGTCCGCATCTTCAAACCAGCTCAGCGACTTCAGGGCTATAAACCTGTCGGCGAACGAGTATTTTTTCTCGAATAGGTTGAATATCGTTTCCAGGGGGATCGTTCTCATGATCTCGACAAGATCATAGAAATCCTTCTTCGCGCCTCGGTTTGTAATCGCTAATATTTTCGCAGCGGCGATTTCCTCAATAGACCAGAGAGTGATCCCATCTTGGGTTACCAAGTCGGAAATAAGCGGATGCCGATGTCGCAACAGATCAACCTTCACACCGCTTATTTCGCAATTCAATGAAAACGGGTCTTGGCCGGTTACAACGGTATCGAGATTCGAGCTTACTGCGTCGATCAATTTGGTCGCGGCGAAATCGGTCTGAGTGAAAAAGTGCAGATCGATCGACTTGCGGTGGCCGAGCTGGAGCGCGAGCGCTGTGCCGCCAACGAGCGCAAAGTCTTGCAGTTCGGCCAAAGCCAGAAGCGCTCTCAGCAGTTCCAGAGTTTCTGGCTCGACGGTGTTTTCGAAAAACATCTGAAATCTTCTTTCTCTATTCCGTAGATAACGCTGCAGAAGTTCAGGGTCTTGGGGTCAAGCGACCGGCAACGCACGAGCTCTCGCTTGATTCTATCGAGTGAATAGGTTTTCTGAAGCTGGGCGAAGTCGCTCATTTTTCCGCGTGTCATTACGCGCTCGATTATAAACCGAGCGTTGGTTTCCTCGTCGATTTTCGCGGGATCCACGTCCCAAAAAAGTTCTTGCCGGAATGTCATGGCGTATCAGTTAGATAGGCTATCCGGAAGGCGTGGCAATCGAGGAATCGTTTTAGAAGCTTATTCGTCAAGCGAGTCGAGTCGGATGCGGAAGTAGGCGGATTGGGTTGGGGAGCTGAGTTCGAAGCTGCGGCGCTCGATGGGTCCGTAGGCGTCGGCTGTTTGGGTCGAAGTTGCTGCGTTGATCGTGAAGCCTACGGCGGAGAGGTCGTATGAGTCGATGACGGTCCATTGGTTTAGGTTGACCGAATGTTCAAGCGTGAGGGCGAGATTGCTTGCGGCCAGATTCTGGCGCTGGTTCAGGAATAAGTGGATGCCTCCGTTGGCGGGGGCGGTGTGGAAACCATGGTCGGCTTCGCTGGAGGGCGCTGCGGTCGGATCTTGTCCGAGAACGAATTCTATGAGCGATGATTGGCCGTCGTTGTCGGGATCGCCTTGGTCGT
>JAJFLS010000684.1 GCA_021772595.1 Opitutales bacterium | reverse complement strand
CGGTACGGCCCGAGCGCCGACCCTACGGATTAGATTAATGGTACGCTCTCTAAAGCGTTGACCAACGCGGGCTGAATGATTGAGTTTGGAAAGGCGTCGCGGTTTGGATCATTGGATCGTGGCGATTGTCCAATTCAAACTCGTTTATTCTTATGAGAAAGCTCTCTCGTCCCTTCGTCGGCGTGGCGTTCATGCTCGTCGCTCTCGTATCAGCTCGAGCTCAAATCGATCTCGACGCTCCGTTGCCTGTGGATCCGGATTTGCGGATTGGCCAGCTGGAAAACGGTCTGAAATACTACATCCGCGAAAACAAGAAACCGGAGGGGCGAGCACTGCTGCGCCTGGTCGTCAATGCGGGCTCGCTTCAGGAGGAAGAGGACGAGCGTGGCTTGGCCCATTTTCTGGAGCATCTGGCGTTCAACGGGACCAAGCATTTCGCCAAGCACGAGATCATCGATTTTCTGGAAGGCGTCGGCATGCGTTTCGGCTCGCACTTGAATGCGTCGACATCGTTCAACGAGACGGTCTACCAGCTGGAGATTCCGCTCGACGATCCGGACACTGTGGAAAAGGCGTTTCTGATTCTTGAGGACTGGGCGGGCAATATTTTATTCGAGGAAGAGGAGATCGAGAACGAGCGCGGAATCGTGATCGAGGAATGGCGTTCTAGAAAAGGCGTCGGGCAGCGGCTCATGGAGAAGCAGTTGCCGCTTTTGTATTTCGGTTCTAAATACGTGGACCGATTGCCGATCGGGCTAGTGCCGGTTATCGAATCTGTGAAACGGGAGCAGTTCGTGGAGTTCTACAGGAAGTGGTATCGGCCGAATTTGATGGCGGTAGTGGCTGTCGGAGATTTTCAGGCGGACGAGATCGAGGCCAAGATCAAGGCTCACTTTGAGGGATTGACGAATCCGGCCAACGCGCCGGAGCGCGATGAGTATCCGCTTGTCGATCACGACGAAACACTCTTTTCGATCGAGACGGATCCAGAGCTTAGCAGCTCCAGCACGGGAATCTATTTCAAGACTGCGAAGCGGGAGTACGGAACGCCTCGCATCTACCGTCGCAATTTGGTGGATGGTATCTACTTTTCGATGATCAACAATCGCCTGAGAGAGCGGGCGCGACTGGAGAACCCGCCGTACACCGGAGCCGGACTGGGTAGAGGATCATTCGGGCGTGAGAAAGGCTATTATCGAATGGGGGTTGGCTTTATCGGTGAGGACTACGAAGGCGGACTCAAGGGCATGATTCAGGAAGTGGATCGGGCTCGACGGGACGGGTTTGAACAATCGGAGCTCGATCGATACAAAGTGAATTTCTTGCGTAGTTTGGAAAAGGCGTACGACGAGCGCGACAAACGGCAATCAGCGTCCTATATTCGCGAATACATCAGCAATTTCCTGATCGGCGAGTCCGTTCCAGGTTTGGAGAAAGAGCTTGAAATGGCGCGGGCGTTTCTCGACGAACTGACTCTTGATGAGGTGAACGCTGTGGGCGAGTTTGTCACTCAATCAGACAACCGTCTCGTCCTGTTCACTGCGCCGGATAAGGAAGACGTTGAAAAACCGAATGAGGCTCAATTGCTGGCGGCGCTAAGCTTGTCTGAAGAGGACGCGTTGCAGGCCTACGACGATGGAGTGAGCGACGAGCCGCTCTTATCTGTAACGCCGACGCCCGGGAGCATTGTGGACGAGATTTATCATGAATCGATCGATAGCTATGAGTGGGAGCTTTCGAACGGGATTCGAGTGATTGCTAAAGCGACGGATTTCAAGAACGACGAGATTCTGGCGACGTCTTTCAGTCCTGGCGGGTCGAGTTTGTTTTCGGATTCCGATTTTGTATCTGGATCCTTCGCGTCGTCGATCGTGGGTCAAAGTGGACTAGGCCAATTCGACGCGATCGAGCTGGGGAAAAAATTGGCGGGCAAAATCGTGGGCGGCCGGGCGAGCGTAGGAGGTCGCTATGAAACCGTGAGCGGGTCCGCATCTCCCAAGGACTTGGAAACCTATTTTCAGTTGCTACACATGTTCTTCGCGGAACCTCGACTTGATTTGAAGACTTTCGCTTCGTTGAAAACGCGGATGATTTCGTCAGTCGAGAATCGACTGAAATCGCCGAACGCGGTATTTGGCGATGCGGTCACAGAGGCTCTGTATCGGGGACACGCTCGCCATCGGCCGATGTCTGTGGAGTTGATTGAAGAGATCGATCCGGAGCGCTCATTCGAGCTATATAAAGAGCGGTTTGCCGATGCGAGCGATTTTGTATTCGTTTTCGTGGGATCGCTCGATATCAAAATCCTGAAAGGCTACCTCGTGCAGTATGTCGCGTCGCTGCCAAATATTGGTCGCGAAGAAGAGGGTCGATTCAATGGCGATGCGAAAACGGATGGACTCGTGGAGGTGACGGTTGCGAAGAACATCGAGGAAAAATCCTCTGTGCAAGTGATGTTCCATGGCGAGGCGGAGTGGTCGCCGGAAAATCAATACGCGTTGGGTTTCGCGAAAGACATTCTGAATATACGTCTGCGGGAAAAGCTGCGCGAGGAGGAAAGCAAGGTTTACGGAGCAAGAGTTTCTGGCGGAATTAGCCGCCTTCCCAGGGAGAGGTTTTCGTCAGGATTCTCGTTTACCTGCGATCCAGGCAACGCGGATGAATTGATCGCCCTCGCTCGCTCGGAAATCAAGAAGCTGCAAGAAGAAGGTCCGTTGAGTGAAGACCTGGAGAAAATACGCCAGCAGCGAATCCGAAGCTACGAGAAGGGGATCAAGGAGAATCGCTATTGGCTGTCGGCGCTGTCGGGGTACCTTCAACAGGAGCGACCGATGGAGACGATTTTGGAGAGACCAGAGGTGGCGAAAGCGTTCGAGGGCTCGGAGGCCCAGCGCGCGGCTCAGCTCTATTTCGATGATCAGAATCTGTTGATTGCTAAACTGGATCCGTTGCCGAAGGAGGAGTGATTTAGCAAGACGACCTCGCGTTGTAGGAGCTTGCTTGCAAGCGATATTCTTGGTCGTTCCGGAAGGCCAAAGGAAAATCGCCTGCAAGCAGGCTCCTACATCTGGTTGCCCTACTCAAACCAGATTCTTGCGCTTTCGTTTCAGATACTCGCCCGAGTAATCGATTTTCAGTTCGACCCACATTGGGAGGTGGTCGGACATTTGATGCGTTCGCCAATGGGTTTTGTAGTACGTTCGTTTCTGAGCGTCGGTTCGGACTTTCCCTTTGGAGTTCTTCTTGTAGGCCTTTCCCATCGCTTCGGCGTAGATGGCCTCGTCGCCTTCGGTAAAGACGTGTTGGTAAAAATCGAATACGCCGCAGTTTTCCGTCCAGCCTAGACGTTCTTCGCGAATCCGGAACGCGATCTGGTCGTAGTGCTTTTTTTTGGACGCGTTGCTGGCGAATTCGCGGAGCGCTTCGGGGACGTCGAATTTGGCATTGATCAGTTCGGCGAAGGCTTTGCCGGTCTCGTCCGTACTGTAGATGTTGAAGTCGCCGAGGAGGATGAGATTCCGCGACCAGGCGGTCTCGTCGTCCGTGCGTTTTTTTAGGAACTGGGCGACTTTGCGGATCTCGGCGATGCGGTCGGCCGGCTCGGTTTTGGTCGTGCCTCCCTTGCCCCACAGGATGTGGACCGTGGAGATCATGAAGCGGGACCAGCCCGCCTTAAAGCCGCAGATGTAGGGCGTCCTCCAGACCTGGCTGGCCGGGATCTTTTTACCGGTGGCGTCTTTGACGGGTGGCAGGACGAGTTCGCCCGCGAGCCCTCCGAAGCGGATTTTGCGCGAGTCGTAGAGGAAGGCCATGCGTTCTTTGTTGCCGGGCGAGCCTTCGGTAGTGTCGGTGATGAGGTATTTCCAAAATCCGCCCAACACGCTGAGAACGCGCTCGAGACCGTCCATGTCCTTGTATACTTCTTGAACCGCGACGAGATCGAACTTCGAGATGATCTCGGCAATGTAGTAGATGGCTTCGTCGCTCCGAAAGCCATAGGAGGGCTTGTCGAAATCGCGAATGTTCCAAGTGGCTAGGAGAAGCGTCTCGTCGACGGTTTTGCAGGGGATTTCCTTGAGAGCGGTTTTGAGTTTCAGAAGACGGTCGATGGTCCGCTTTCCTTCCGGGGTGTTGGAGGCGATTCTGTGATAGAAGGGCATGGGTGCTGGTGGTTAGAGGTTCGCGCAACGCTTGACCGGGGCGCGAGTTTTCCGGTCGGTTTTGCTATGGACGGGCGAGAAGACGTTGCGTGGAGCTGTGGAGAGCCCGGTTTCAATAGTGATAATGAGTGCCGAACCAGGGGTCAACCACGAAGAACGACTATGGGATACCCTGCTGCAATTATTGAGAGAAAGTTTTTGTAAGCGGATCGGAACGCCTCTAGAGATTCGTCTATATGGCGGATTCCGAATTTGCGAACAAGGTGGCGATCGTGACAGGCGCTGGGACTGGGATCGGTTACGAAATTTGCCGCGGGCTGGCGACGCAAGGGGCGTCGGTCTTGCTGAACGATTTGGATCCATCGTTGGCGGAGGAGGCGGAGAAGCGGATAACCGCTGAAGGCGGGATTTGCCAAGCTATGCCTGGAGATGCCAGCGATCCCGATTTCGTAGAAAAGCTGGTCGCGGAAGCCGCGGCTCGTTTCGGCACGGTGGACATCGCGATCGCGAATGCGGGGATAACGACCTACGGCTCCTTTTTGGAATATTCGGTCGAGAAATTCCAAAAGCTCGTCGCTCTCAATCTCCAAGGCTCCTTCTTTCTCGCCCAAGCGGCGGCGAAGCGAATGAAAGCGCAGAATACGGGCGGCCGCATAATCTTCATGTCCTCAGTAACTGGGCACCAATCGCATCCGGATCTTGTTCCCTACGGAATGACCAAGGCGGCTCTCCAAATGCTGGCCAAAGGATTGGTCGGCGAATTGGCCCAGTACGGAATCACGGTCAACGCGATTTCGCCCGGAGCGGTGCTCACGGAACGAACAACCGGTGACGATCCGAACTTCGAAGCGAGTTGGACCGAAGCGACACCCATTGGCCGCGTCGCCCTGCCCGAAGACATCGCCAATGCGGCGCTTTTTCTCGTATCCGACAAAGCGAGACACATGACCGGGCAAACCTTGATTGTGGATGGAGGTTGGACCTCGACTAGCCGCGTCCCGGATTCTGAAGCGCCGGATTGAATGAAGGTAGGGCTTGACTATCCTTAGTCAGCAGTTGCGCGTTCATGGTAGCACTGCGGCTGCTTAGGGATAAGCAGCCCTACCTTGAGTTTTCGGCCAAAACTGGCCTCTATTGCAAATCCTCGATTATTGAAGAATTTGTCGTATTAATGGA
>JAJFLS010000683.1 GCA_021772595.1 Opitutales bacterium | reverse complement strand
ATACCCAGTTGAATAGACGACATTTTCTCCGCACGGTCGGTTTGACCCTCGCTCTACCGGTTTTGGAGTCGATTCCTCTGGCCGCCGCGGTCCAGAAGCCGCTTAGAATCGCTGGGAAAGCCAAGCGGATGGTATGCGTCGGGGCGAATCTCGGACTGCATGCGGGATCATTTTATCCGAAGGAAACGGGCAGCGACTACAGCGTTACGCCGTTATTGAAGCCGCTCGCGCGTCATCGCGATGACTTTACGCTGCTGTCCGGGCTCGATCATCGGGCGAACAACGGGCATGCGAATTGGGACAATTTTCTCTGCGGAAGGAATGTGGGCGATGTATCGCTGGACCAGATCGCGGCGGAGGAAGTGGGCGGCGACACGCAGTTCAGCTCGCTTCAGTTGAGTGCGGGCAAGGGAAGTTTCCGACAGAAGATGGTCTATAACCAGCAGGGCGTTCCGCTGCCGATGATCCAGCGGCCGAGCGTGGTCTACCAGCAGCTGTTCGGCTTGCCAGACGATGTGGACCGGACCGAGTATCTGATCAAAAGCGGTCGAAGTTCGCTAGACAAAGCGACGGACGACGCGCGACGCTTGCAAGGAATCGTAAGCGCGGCCGATCGTGAAAAGCTAGACGAGTACTTCGGCTCGGTGCGCGATTTGGAGCGGCGGATGGAGCGTCAGCTCAAGGGACTTCACGAACCGCGCCCGGAAGTGGATTACGAGCTGCCTGAATTCGATCCGATCGCTCCGACTCTGATGCTGGAGAGTCAGGCATTGATGTACGACTTGATGGCTCTGGCTTTGGAAACCGATTCGACGCGCGTCATTACGATGTTCCTGCCTGGATTGGGCGAAGTGTTTACGATAAACGGCGAGACGCTTCGCGCGGGGTACCACGCGCTGTCGCACCACGGCAACAATCCGGGCCTCATCGAGGATCTGATCAAAATCGAAAGCCAGCACATGACGCTGCTTTCGGGTTTTCTCGATCAGCTGAAGACCAAGACGGACGCGGAAGGAAAGCCCTTGCTCGACTCGACGATGGTGCTTTGGGGATCCGGCATGGGCGACGCGAGCCGTCACTCGAACGCGGAACTCCCAGTCTTCCTCGCCGGCGGCGGATTCAAGCACGGGCGACACGTGGCGATCGACCGCGACGCGACAAGCGCTCCGCTTCTCGGCGATCTCTACCTAACGATGCTCCAGCAGCTCGGAATCGAAGCCGACCGCTTCTCGAACGCCAGCCGCAACATGAACCAGTATCTGGTTTAGAGTATGCGAATGGGATTCCTAATCGTGGAAGCGACGCCCCTACGTTTCGCGATTCTTCTTCTCGGTGCCCTGATTCTGAATACGCCCGCCCAATCCGCGTCTCACGAGCCGATCCCGGCGGCTTCCTACGAGATTCTGGAAACGTATTGTTTGGATTGCCATGACGATATCGAGATGAAGGCGGAGATCAGTTTGGAATCGCCGGAGATCGAGTGGGGCAGTCCGGATTCCCTGGAGCTTTGGGAGCGCGTGATCGATGTGTTGCGAAAAGGCGAGATGCCGCCCAAGAAAAAACGGAAGCCTTCGATCAATGAACGCGCGTCGATGGTCGACTGGCTCGACCAGTCCCTTTCGCTCCACGCTCCGATCGGCGGCACTGCCCTGCGCCGCCTCAATCGCCGCGAATACGAGCATTCGCTGAACGCGCTTCTGAGCGCATCCTATTCTCTGCCGGACGGTTTTCCGGAGGACAACGTAGCCAATGGCTTCGACAATCAAGGCGCGGCGCTGGCACTCTCGGGGCCGCTTCTCAAATCCTATTCGCAGGTCGCGACCGAGCTGGCGGAAAAGCTATTTCCTCCCGTTCGGAAACCCGTCGAGCCAACAACGTTCGAGATAATGGCGGACGACTTCACCTATGCCTATTCTTCCGGGCTCTTGGTGAATGGGGCGATGCGGCTGGCGGCTAGCTCGAATCAGATCGCTCACAGCGGAAGTTGGCCGAGCCGTTTTGAAGCTCCGACCTCGGGCGTTTACGATATACAGCTGGATCTTTCGACGTTCAACCCGCCGGATGGGGAGTCCGTCGTTTGTAGCGTTTACGCGGTTGATGCCGTGACGGCCCCGCAGAAAGACTCGAAAGAACTGCGCCAACTCGGCGAGTTTCACCTCAACCGCTCTTCAGTCGAGCAATTCGAGCTCAAGGCGATTCTCGAGAAAGGCGAGACCATCGTCCTCCGCTATAGCAACGCCTCGCTGAAGGAAGATCGTGCCCAGCTTTCCCGTCATCTGAAGAAGATCCTGACTGACGATCCGCTTTTGGCAGCGGCTTACAAGAAGGCGGATGGGAAGGTCGCTCGCGCCGGGCTCGGCTGGGAAACGCTAAAGGATTTGATGAAATCCGATCTTCTGCCGGACCCTCCGAAAGAGGAGGTGCTCGACGAGCTGATCGAGGTGATCGTGAAGAGTCTGCGTTCAACCACTGAGACGCTCGCGTACAAGCATTTCGAGGAAGGGCCAGCGCTGGAGATTCGACGGGCAACGATTCATGGGCCGACCGCTCTTGTGGACAGCCGAGAGGACAAGTACTGGAAAAAGCGGACAAGCAAACTCATCGGTCCACGCGACGGTCGCTCGGATGAAAGGGTTGCTCGCGAGTTTCTCGATAGCTTTCTGCCGACCGCGTTTCGTCGTCCCGTTCCGGCTGAAGTGATGGAAGACTACTGGGGATTGTTTCGCGACGAATTCGACGCGTCGGATCGTTTGGAAGACGGCCTGCACATCGCGTTGCGAACGTCGCTGACGTCGCCCTATTTCCTATACAGAGGGTTCGAGTCGGGCCGACTAGATAGCTACGATCTGGCTTCGCGACTCTCGTACTTTCTCACTTCACGCCCGCCAGATTCGGAGCTCGCAGCAGCCGCGCGAAATGGCTCGCTGACGCAGCCTGAAGTGTTGCGCGCGGAAACGGAGCGTCTTCTTGCGAAGGCGGAGTCGAGCGATTTTGTGGGGACGTTCCTGGATCAGTGGTTGGATCTCGCGGCGCTGGAGGATTTGACGCCCGACAAGACGCTCTTTCCGAAACCCAAGGAATTCAAGTACACGAATGTCGAACGCGAATCGTTGATCAGCGAGGCGAATCTTTTCTTTAGGGAGATGTTGGATACGAATCGCCCGATGGAGGATTTCATCGATCCTGATTTCACGTACACCAACACATCGGTGGGCCGCAATATATACGAGCTTCCCATGACGGGTCGCTCCGGGAAAGAGCCGAAAGGCGAAATGGTTCGCGTATCGCTCGAGCGAGGCGGACGGTTCGGAGGCGTGCTTGGAATGGCGGGTGTGATGATGGCGACCGCGAATGGCGTGGACACGCAGCCGGTTTTGCGAGGCGTTTGGGTATTGGAAAATGTGCTGGGAGATCCGCCGCCACCGCCTCCGGATGCGGTGCCCGCATTGACTCCCGATACGAGCAAGGCGGAAACGCCTCGCGATTTGCTTGCGACGCATACGGTGGAGGATTCCTGTGCGGGCTGTCACAAGAAGATCGACCCGATTGGATTCGCGCTGGAGTCATTCGACCCGATCGGACGCTGGCGCACGCATTATCCGGCTTTGCGCTCGGCGGGAAAAAAGAAGAACGAAAAACAGACAAGACTTCCTGTGGACACCGCTGGCGTCATGCCGGATGGAACGAAACTGTCTGGCATCCAAGATTTGAAGGCTTACCTCGTTCGCGACATCACGCCGTTTTCGGAATGCCTCGCCGAGAAATTGCTCACCTTCGCGACGGGACGACGCATGAACTATAGCGACCGGAAACTCATCCGGGAATTGGTCCGCGAGAATCGCGTGAACGGGGAGGGGTTTAAGGATCTGCTTTTGGCGATTGTCGACTCGGAGAGCTTCCGTACGAAGTAAGAATGGATATTTCTCAACCACGGAGAGCACGGAGGTACGGAGATTAGAAAGAGTCCTTCGTCTCCTTTCCTCCGTGTTCTCCGTGGTTAATAATAAGATTAGATTCAACTTGAAAATGTATTTTAAAAATAAGTTAGTTGCCATCGCTTTGTTTTGCTGTGCCGTCGTTTCGTTATGCGCGGACGTGGTTCACGTTAAGCTTACAACCATGGCGGGGGAAATTCGCTTCGAACTGTATCCGGATAAGGCTCCTGTGACTGTGGCCAATTTTCTGAAGTATATCGATGGGAGCCATTTTGATGGCGGTAGTTTCTATCGTGTTGTTCGGATGGATAACCAGGAGCAGAACAATATTAAGATTGAGGTGATCCAAGGAGGGCTCGCCCAGAAAACGGATGCCCAGTCATTTGATCCGATCCCGCTGGAGCGGACGAATGCAACGGGCCTCAAGCATCTGAATGGAACCTTGTCCATGGCGCGAGGCGATCCGGATTCGGGGACTTCGGAGTTCTTTGTCTGCATCAACGATCAGCCAAGTCTTGACTTTGGCGGTGAGCGTAATCCTGACGGACAGGGATTCGCCGCGTTTGGTCGCGTGATTAGTGGAATTGACATTGTGCGCAAAATTCAGAAGATGAGGACCGACATACCAGATCCGGATAAACTGGAGTACACCAGCGGCCAGTCGCTACTAGAGCCCGTAGAATTTCTTTCTTTCAAGCGGGAGTGACGGTAGTTGAATGCCTGCAACAACCAGCAATTGTAAGAGAAACTCGATAATATGCCCGTAGACCTTAAAAGAGCTGTTGTTATGGCTGGAGCGCCATCGGCTAACGCATCGCTATTCCGGAGAATCCGATTTTCAGTCGGGGACCCGGTAGCGCTTGTCGAGTTTGAAGAAGGGGCGCGGAGCGTTCTTATTTTGCGCGATATCGAGATGGAGCGGGCGAGCGGTCGGGCACGAGTTTCGAGCGTTCATTGCCCGGCGGATTTCACGCCGCCGGAGGAATTGTCGGGCGATCGGGAAACGGCGACTGCCCAAGCGGCGGCGGAGTGTTTGCGGCGTTCGGGGATTGATCGAGTGATCGGGGATCGCTCCTTGCCACTTGTTTTCGTGGAGATGATTCGCCGTGCGGGAATCGAGGTCGAGTATGATTCCGATCTTGGGGTCCTGGATCGTCGGCAGAAGACTGAAGAGGAGATCGATTGGTTGCGAGAGTCGCAGAAAGTCACCGAAGAGGCGATAGGAAGGGCGTGCCGGATGATAGCGAATTCCGTCGCGAATTCGGATGGCGTATTGAATTTCGAGGGCCAAGTTTTGACTTCGGAGAGGGTTCGTTTCGCGACCGACCAATTCTTCCTTGAGAACGGCTTCACGAATCCGTCTGCGATCATCGCAGGAGGCCCTATTGCGGCTGATTGCCACAATCATGGAGCGGGTGAACTCAAGACGAGCTCTCCGGTGATTGTGGACATATTTCCCCAAAGTCGCTCGACGCGTTATTGGGGCGATTGCACGCGTACGGTGGTGCACGGAGATATTCCCGATGAAGTTTTGCGAATGCACGCGGCGGTTGCTACCGCGAAACGAGCGGGCATTGAGGCGACAAAGGCCGGAGTGACGGGCCAATCGGTTCACGAGGCGACGACTGGGGCGATTGTCTCAAGCGGATATTCCGTCGGTCTTCCGGGTGATGGGGAAGCCGACACGTATTGCGCGATGACGCATGGGACTGGCCATGGAATAGGCTTGGAAGTGCATGAGCCGCCGCTGCTCGATTTTAAGGGTCCTGAATTGCTGGCGGGCGACGCAGTAACAATTGAGCCGGGATTGTACTGCAAGGCGATCGGAGCCGTTCGCCTGGAAGATATGGTTATTGTTCGCGAGGGCGGTTGTGAGAATTTGAATACGCTTCCCGAAAGCCTCGATTGGAAATAGTCACGACCTGCTTAGCTGCTCGTTCAAGTTGATTGCTCTACTTCGCGGGAGCGCGGTTCTGGTTGGCAAGCCGATCGAAAAGGTGCGTTACGTTTGGGCGTTGGTTGCGTATATGTCGAGTGAGGGCGCTCGAAGCTCCATCCCAATCTTTTCTGAGCAGGGCCCTCAATATTTTCCGATGTTCCGCCGCCTTCTCCTCAATGATCGAAGTGGCGACTGTCGAGTAGGAGAACATGTAGGAGTAATAGATGCCGAATTGCCCGAAAAAAGATCGGATGTAGCGGTTCTCGGATTGTTCGATCCAGTATTGGTGTATCCCGTTGTCAAGTTGAGGTTTGCCTCTGGAGTTGGGCGAATTCGAGGTAAGAAACTCTTTGAGACGAACTGGATCCAGTCGTTTTCGGGCCAGCTTAAGCGCCTTCAGCTCGAGAGTCTCTCGGATGTCGATGTAGTCGAGCATGTCCTGTTCTCGGAACGGGTGCACACGCCAGCCGCGTCGCGGCACACGTTCGATTAAGTCAGCTCCCGCCAAGCGGTTGAATACTTGCCGAATGACGGTTCGTCCGACGCCATAGCGCTGCGCCGTAGACTCTTCCCGAAGATAAGTCGGCTCGCCTTGCACGCTCAAATGGATGATATCTTTGGTGATGACATCGTCCCGGTCGCGATGTGGAGGCTTCTGGATGGCCTTCAATTTCCTGGTCTTCTTTTTCGAGCGTCTTCTAGGATTGATGCTTAAACGCCCGTTTTGACCTTTGAGAATGAATTTCGCGTCGATCAGATTTTCGAGAGCCACTCTCACGGGCGTTAAGCTGACCTCGTACTCCGTGGCAAGTGAGGCGAGCGTTAGCTTGGCCGGTAATTGCCCTCCGCATTTGATTTTCTCTATTAGGTCGTTTTCGATGTATTCGGAAATATTCATTGGAATGTTCGATCATGGGACCCTGGAGGCTATCGACCAGCTGAAACTGAAAAAAGTTAACGAGGCTAGTTGAAATTGGGACACTTGCGATTTTCAAAAGAACCGATGATTTCAATCGCACTCGTAGCGGTAGCAGCGTGAAATTTTGTTTGCCTTTGTGCGCAAAATATAGAAGACGTTTGCGATGGCAAAATGAAAACTGAGTTTCTCCAAGAGAGCAGGAAATCGGACATGGCGCCAGAATTTTTTGTTTAGAGCCGAGCGCCGCGCCATTTTGTAAAAATGAATACATCTTCCATTAGGCAAAGAGTCTGGATTCCCTCGACGTTGGCGATTGCGACAACGGTTTGGGTGGCAACGCTAACTGCGCCTTTTGCCGTCTCAGACGAGCCGTTTTCCATTGTTTCGATGACGTTGCATGATGAGGCGCTTGGCCGAGCCCATGATGTCGAACTTTCCGGAAATATCGCCTATGTTCCGGGCAAGAGAAATTCGCTTTCCATTATCGATATCAGTAACCCCGAAATCCCGGAAATCCTGTGGTTCCTTAGTGATCCGGGAATTTCCGATTCGGAAACGGTTCTACCCGTCGGCGATTTCTTACTGTTGGGAACGAAAGATTTTCTGACGCTGGACGTACGGGATCCGAGAGACCCTGTAATACTTAAGAAGATTTCGGACCGTCCCCGAATCGATAGAATTAACGGGATGATCAAAGTAGGCGACTATGTGGTTGCGGCGAATAAGTCCGGATATGTCGACGCGTTTGATGTCAGCGATATGAACAACCCCATCCTGTTCGGAGCGCTTGAAACAAAGGATCAGTTCGGTCTAAGTCTGCCGCACGATATTGACCGGTATGGTGATTATATTGTGATTGTGGATCCGAATGGATTTAAGCCGCCTCTAGGGAAACTGGGGATCCTAAAGGTGATGGAACAGGCGAATTTACTCCCGACTGATCGGTGGACGCTTGTCGGGAAAATCGAAGCGAAAGAGCTGATCGGGGCCAACCGTGTGCAGGTAAAAGGGAGCTACGCGATTACTGGAGGAAGTCTTACTCCGGAAGCCAGTGAAATGGCCGGCTCAGGGTCTTCTCACTTGGCGGTTGTCGATATTTCTGCCCCAACGAGTCCGGATGTAGTCGCGTCACTGCCGTTCCCTGATGTCCGTGGTCCCAACGGACTGACCATAGCTGGAAATATAGTTTTCTGTGCAGGAGGGCAAACGATTGCAGCCTATGATATCAGCCTCCCAACCAAACCGGTTCTTGTCGCAACTCAGAGTTTCCGCGTTTATAGAGAATCGATCAGGACGGACAACTACCACGATTTGATATACCGGGACGGTTATCTTTATATCAGCGCTCAATGTGATAACGGGTTTCTCATACTGAAAGTAGAGGATAGGAAAATTCGAAGGCTTGCCGATACGAAATGAAGCCATTAGCGATCCTCATCTACAGAAAGTTGTGGCGGGAATGATAACAGATACTGATGAAAACAATATTCTTTAGACGTCGTTCTCGCAACTGCCCATTGCTAGCGGTCCTTCTCTTGTTTGCAGGCCTTCCCGGATTGCAAAACTTCTGTGATGGAGCAGAGCGACCCCTTCGACAGGCTCAGGACAGGCCAAACGTGCTGTTTGTGATAGTGGATGATTTGCGCCCGGAACTCGGCTGTTATGGCAATTCCGAGATTAAGACGCCCGGTTTCGACGCGTTCTCTGAAAAGGCCGTAACGTTCAAGCGCGCTTATTGTCAGGCCGCCGTGTGCGCTCCCTCGCGGGCGAGCGTTATGACTGGTCTTCGGCCAGATACGACGCGGGTATGGGATCTCAGGGGCAAGTTTCGTATCAATATGCCAGAGGTAGTGACCTTGCCTCAACAGTTTCACGAACAGGGCTATCACACTGTTTCGATGGGCAAGATATTTCATAATCACATGCCCGACCTCGAATCGTTCGACGAACCCGATTTGAAGCCCCTGGAGTACATGACACCTGAAATGATCGATCGAGATGCGGAGTCGTTTTATTAAGACGAGACCCACAATAAGGAACTCGCTGTGGTGCGTGAACAACGTCTGAGCAAGAACCCCAATGCCTATGCGGACGGTTGGGCTTATGGCCGATCCACCGAGAGTTCTGAAGCGCCCGATAATGCCTTTTACGATGGCGCGCAAACGGAGCTGGCGATCGATACGCTCAAGCGGTTGAAAGGTAGGGATGAGCCATTCTTTCTGGCTCTAGGATACTATCGTCCGCATCTGCCCTTTGTCGCCCCGAAAAAGTATTGGGATATTTATGACAGAGATAAACTCTCCCTGGCCAATAATCCATTCCTTCCTCGCAATTCGCCTGTGATGGCGATGAACTCTGCTTATGAGTTGAAGGGGTGTTATGATCTGGAGGATACTAAACACCCGGCGATGGGTCAGCTCTCCGAGAAAACGGCTCGCCGTTTGAAACACGGGTACATGGCCTCGGTTAGCTACGTCGACGCTTGTTTCGGCAGACTGATGGAAGGGCTCGATGATCTAGGTCTTTCTGAAAACACGATCGTTGTTGTTTGGGGCGACCATGGTTGGAAATTGGGTGAGCACGGGAGCTGGTGCAAGCAGACGAACTACGACATCGATGTGCGGGTACCCTTGATGATCTATGCGCCTGGGGTGAGCGCTCCCGGCGCCAATTGCGAACGATTGGTCGAGCTGGTTGATTTGTATCCAACTGTTTGCGACGTAGCGGGAATCACGATTCCGGATAATATGGAAGGCTCCAGTCTTAAGCCTCTCCTGTCAGATCCAGAAATGGAGTGGAAGCCTGCTGCGTTCAGCCAATTTCATCGCAATCCTCGAGTGAGTCCCGACAAGAAACGGTACATGGGCTACTCGATGGTGACTGAGCGATACCACTATGTGGAGTGGCATTTCTGGGACCATGTAGCCGGAGTCGCCAGCGACCTTGCGGCAATTGAGTTGTACGACCTGCAGTTAGACCCGGACGAAAACACGAACATCGCGGACGAGACTAAATACCAGCCATTGGTCGATAGCTTGTCGAATCGGCTGAAAACTGAATGGCCGAAAAGTGTGACTCCGAAGATTTAGTTGAAAATGTCTCAGTACGATTGTCAGTTTATATTAGCTCGGTAGTGAGAAGGAAATATAGAATGAAAACTCGAATAAACCGCTCTACATTATGGATTCTGGCTGCAAGTTTCCTTACCTCTCCCTTGGCGTTTTCGGCTCAGCCGAATATCGTCCTGTTCTTCATTGACGACATGGGTTGGAAGGACTGGTCCGGCGGTGGTAGTGATTACTTCGAGACGCCTAACATCGACCGGATTGCTGATGAAGGGATGGTTTTTACGCAGGGATATGTGAACGCGGCTAACTGCGCGCCCTCGCGATGCAGTATTCTCTCCGGACAGTACACACCGCGGAATCATTTCTACAACGTCTGGACTATTCACCGCGGTGATCCGAAAAAGGACCGTTTATCCCTTAAGGATGTACCGGACTACCAAGTATTCCCGGACGAGAGAGTGAGCTTTGCGGAGGCGATGAAGAAGGCCGGCTACCGAACGGCGATGTACGGTAAGTGGCATGTGAGCGGTTACGATCGGCAAGGATCAGGAAACAAAGGAGGTGTTGGTCCTGCCATGCAGGGATTTGACGATTCCTACGAACATCCTGCGGGAGAATTGGGAGGACTTTTCAAAGAAGATCCTAGTGATCCCAAGCATATGTTTTCCTACACCAGGCGAGCCATGGATTTCGCTGAAAATTGTGTCGCGGAGAAAAAGCCGTTCCTCATCTATCTGGCCCATCACGCGGTCCATGGTGGCAACCAATCCCGGGCCGCCACGCTCGAGTCCTATAAAAACAAAAAGCCCGGAAATTTTCACGACAACGTCAACCCTGCCTATGGCGCAATGATGGCTGACACTGATACCAGTATCGGCATGATGTTGGACAAACTCGAACAGTTAGAAGCGCATGGCGACACCGTCGTCATCTTTCTTTCAGATAACGGAGGACCTCCTGGCAATGGCGCTTCTCAAGCGCCGCTTCGTTCGTGGAAAGGGAGCTATTACGAAGGAGGAATCCGAGTGCCGTTCCTGGTTCGGTGGCCTGGAAATATCAAGCCGGGCTCGAACTCCACTCCGGTCATGGCGATCGATTTGTATCCGACAATGTTGGAGCTGGCGGGCGTCTCGAATATCGAGGAACACCTTGGCGGCTATGAGATCGATGGGCAGAGCATCCTGCCGTTGTTGTTGGGTGAAAGAGCGCTTGATGAACGCGCTCTATATTGGCACTTCCCCGCTTATTTGAGTGGGAATCCGAAATACACGCAGACGCGAGGATATCCAGACTATCGCCAGCAGCCGGTAAGCGTGATTCGGCGCGGCGATTGGAAACTCCTCATGTATCTGGAAGAATGGAGTCTGGATGGCGGTCGCGAAAAGCTAGCCACTAATAACGCGCTCGAACTTTATAATCTGAAAACGGATGTGGGCGAGAGCGACAACCTCGCGCTCACGGAAGTAGAAATCAGGGACCGCCTTCTGGATGAGTTGCTTGCTTGGCAGTCGTCCGTTGGCGCTCCCATTCCAAAAACTCCAAACGATAAATTCGAAGAACTATAAATAGAGCGCCTCGCTTTTCATTCTATGCATACTTTTAGGCTAATCTACTTTTCCGCACTGTTCATCGCTTTTTCTGCGAAGGCGGCGGAGCGATCCCGACAGGCTCAGGACAGGCCAAATGTGCTCTTCATCGCCCTCGATGATCTCAATGATTGGATCGAGCCGATGGGCGGGCATCCGCAGGCGAAAACGCCTAACATGCAGCGTCTCGCGGATTCCGGGGTGTTCTTCGACAATGCCCATTGCGCGGCGCCGGCCTGCAATCCTTCTCGCAGCGCGATCTTCACCGGTCGTTCGCCGCACCGTTCCGGAATGTATTCCAACGGGCAGAAGATGCGCGAAGTCATGCCCGTTGCGGAGCTGATCCCCAAGTATTTCTCGAATCACGGCTACTGGTCGGGAGGCTCTGGCAAGATGCTGCACTATTTCATCGATGCCCAATCTTGGGACGATTACTACCCGGCCAAGGAGACGGAGAATCCTTTCCCGAAGCATATCCCGTTTGGAGAACGCCCCAAGTCGCTCCCGCGCGGTGGACCCTGGCAATATGTCGCTACGGATTGGCATGCCTTCGACGTCACTGACGACGAGTTTGGTGGCGATTCGAAAGTCGCGGATTGGGTGGGAGCTAAGCTGATGGAGGAGAGCGACAAGCCGTTCTTCCTCGCCTGCGGAATCTATCGCCCGCATGAGCCCTGGTTCGTTCCCAAAAAATACTTCGATATGTTTCCGCTCGAAAACGTGCAGCTCCCGCCCGGCTACAAGGAAGACGATCTAGACGACCTGCCGCCCGCCGGAAAGAGTGCCGGCCCCAATCGCTATTTCGAGCACATCCTCGCGCAGGGACAATGGAAGCGGGGCTTGCAGGCTTACCTCGCGTCGATCGCCTACGCAGACGCGATGCTCGGCCGGGTGCTCGATACTCTCGATCGGAGCCCCAACAAGGACAACACGATCGTCGCCATGTGGAGCGACCACGGCTGGCATCTTGGCGAAAAACAGCATTGGCAGAAGTATACAATGTGGCGGGCGACAACCCGCATACCGTTCATTTTCCGCGTTCCTGAAGGCGCGCCCGGATTGCCGCAAGGCACTCAACCGGGCAGTGTCTGTTCAAAGCCCGTCAATCTTCTGAGCCTTTACCCAACATTGGTTGAACTTTGCGGATTGCCGGCAAAGTCGGACAATGATGGACCGAGCATTGTATCTCTCCTCGAGAATCCATCGGCGAAGTGGCCGCATGTCTCGCTCACTCACAGCGGCAAACCGGGCACCTTCGGACTCAGCGCTGAAGGCTGGCGTTATATACATTACGAGAATGGGGATGAAGAGCTTTATAATATTTCTGCCGATCCGTACGAGTGGACGAATTTGGCGGCGAATCCCGAGCATGCGCCAAAGCTTGCCGAATTGCGAAGCCTGGCCCCGAAGGACTTTGCGGCTCTTGTTCGGCAAAAGGAAACGTCCCTCCCTTTGCTTGTTTGGCATCCGGCCAGCGCCGAATCGGTTCCTTTTTCCAAGCCCGATGGTGGCACATTCGATGTCGTGTTTTTCAATGAGCGATCCGCGAAGGTGAAATTGTTTAAAGTCGAAGAGAATGGCAGTCATAAACTCATCGGTGAGATCGCCGCGGGCGAACGTATGCGGGAACGGACGAGTCCCGGCGAAGTTTGGCTAGTCACCGACCTGTCTGAGCGGCCGATCGGACACGTCGTCGTCGATGACCGCAGCGCTCGCGCGATGATTCCGGCCCAGTAATTATGGCAGCGCTCAAAATCGGTCTCGTCATATTACTCGCCCAGTCGATCGGTCTGTTTGCCGGCGATGAATGGGCCGTTACCGCGCCTCCGCAAGATTTGCAGCTTCCTTCCTTCTATAAGAAGTATGTGAGCGCGAACGGCTACCCGATTGTCAGTTCCGAAAAGGTGAATGACTATGCCCTCAAAGAAGCGGCCTATCTGATTGATATGATGCTCGCCAAGCGTCCTGACGTGAAAGATGCCATGGTTGAAAGCGGCTCCCGAATGATCGTGATGGCATATGATGAATACACCACGGATATTCCAGAACACTCGAAGTTGATGCCGAAGGAATACTGGGACGCTCGGGCGCGTGGTCTCGGCGGTTCGCGGAGCGAACCGGTTTGTTCTTGTGCGGAGGAAAACTTGCTAGCATTTGAAGGCGATCCCTATTCGAGCGAGAATATCCTGATTCATGAATTCGCTCATAACATTCATTATCGGGGAATGGATCGGTTGGACTCCACTTTCGACAATCGGCTTAAAACTTGCTATGAGAAGGCGATGAAGGCTGGTTTATGGGAAGGCAAGTACGCGTCCGTCAATCATTCCGAATATTTCGCCGAAGGCGTGCAGTCCTGGTTCGACAACAATCGTCAGCCCGATCACGATCACAACTTTGTGGATACGCGTCTGGAACTCAAGGAATACGATCCCGGGCTTGCCGCTTTGTGCGAGGAAGTGTTCGGCGATACGAAGTTGATCTATACGAAGCCAGCGACGCGACTACAGGGACATTTGGACGGATACGACCCTTCCACGGCTCCGAAGTTTGATTGGCCTCAAGAGCTGTTGGAGACCAAGCGCGCTATTCGTGAAAAAGCCGAGGCAAGGAGTAGCGAGCGTAAGAAGAAATATGTTAATTAGGAATCTCGAAATCAGAAAAACTACTTTCGCATTGGCGATGGGGTTGCTTGCGCTTCTGTGTGATGGTCATACCGGATTGACGGCGCAAGAAATCACCAAGTCACTTCGACAGGCTCAGGACAGGCCAAACGTGCTGTTGATCTCTCTGGACGATCTCAATGATTGGATCGAACCGATGGGTGGGCATCCGCAAGCGCTGACGCCGAATCTGGCATCGTTCGCCAAGGAATCGACTCAATATCGCGCGATACCGCTTCGATCAATCGTAGACAATTAATATGAATCACAGAAGTATATATGAGTGAACTCTCTAAAAGCTCTGATAAGGCATCTGTTGTAGGCGCGGTTTTCGCTTCCCGCTGGGCCATGATGCTGGTAATGCTGGGCATGGCAGTGGGTACTGGTAATATCTGGCGCTTTCCCCGTATCGTAGCCAAGAATGGTGGAGGTGAGTTCTTAATTGCCTGGGTTGTGTTTTTGTTTATGTGGTCCATTCCCCTTATTCTTTTAGAGTTCGGCATGGGGAGAAAAACTCGCAGCGGCCCTATCAAAGCGTTTATTATGATGATGGGCCCCCGGTGGGCCTGGATGGGAGCTTTTTGCGTATTCGTAACATCGGCTATTACCTTTTATTATACGGTGGTTACAGGTTGGACGCTTCGCTATGCGTTTGCTTCTCTCACGGGAGAAATTCCTGAAGATACTCCAGGCGCCTTTTGGGAATCCTTTACCAACTCTTACTGGCCGGTACTCACGCATGGAATCATGATCACCCTGGCAGTCTGGGTTGTCGTTAAAGGCGTGGGTCGCATTGAAAAAATCGTCAGAATTCTAATGCCCACGTTGCTGGTCCTTATTCTGATGCTAACGATTCGAGCTCTGATGCTGCCTGGAGCCGGAGCTGGTTTGCGTTATATGTTTACCGTTGACTGGGGGAATCTATTAAATGCCAAAATTTGGATTGAAGCTCTGGCGCAAAATGCCTGGGACACGGGGGCAGGTTGGGGGCTGGTGCTTTGCTATGCGGCCTACATGCGTGAAAAAGAAGATACAGCTCTCAATGGATTTATTTTGCCCACAGCCAATAACATAGTTTCCTTAATGGCTGGAATCATGGTGTTTTGCACCGTGTTTTCCGTATTGCCCCAACTGGTGGATCAAGCCCAAGCCGATCATTCGGTACTATCAGGATTGGGTACTTTGGAAGAAGCTGTAAAAGGGGGAGCCACCTTCTCTGAAGATCTGGTGCAGGAAACTATATTTTCAGAAGGCAACGCCGGGATTACGTTTGTGTGGATGCCCCAACTTTTCAAAACCCTGGGGTTTGGTCAGGTCTTTATGCTGATGTTTTTTACAGCGCTGTCTTTTGCCGCCTTTACCAGTTTAATTGCCCAGGTTGAAGTAATGATGCGGGCCTTTATAGATGCCGGTGTGGAACGAGTAAAAGCTATTAAAATCGTGGGTATCGCCACCTTTGCGCTAGGTGTTCCCTCTGCCATCTCGATGAATGTATTGAATAACCAGGACTGGGTCTGGGGCGTAGCGCTGATGCTGGCGGGTCTTTTCTTTTGTATTTCCGTGATACCTTACGGAGTAAAGAAATTCCGCGAGGAGCAATTGAATCACGAAGACTCCAACATCCGCATTGGCATGTGGTGGGATATTGTGATTAAGTTTTTCGCTCCCGTTCAGATGGCCTTTTTGCTAGTCTGGTTTATGGTTCAGTCCTACAAAGACAATCCCAATGGCTGGCTGGCTTTTTACGACAAAGACAACATCTTTAATGTAGGCGCCGTCGTGTGGCAGTTTGCCATCGTTCTCACGGCGCTTATACTATTGAATAAGTGGATTGTTAAGAAGACTATGCAGGGCAGTAGGGATAGTTAGAAGCGTCCTGGCCCCGTCATTCCCGAACCCCTTGCGCTGCAATTGCGATTTGATCAAGATTATATTATCCTAAGCGTTTCATAAATCGACTGAATATCTGATTGTCAGGATCCGCTTCCGTCTTCTCTTCGATACGCCGTGACGAGTCGCGGATACAGGTCGGCTGATGCCGATAAGATTTTAAGAGAGTCGAACTCGCCCGAAAATAGCGAAACCTGCTGTCGCGGCAGCGACACCTATGTCGCCTTTGGCGACCCTGACCATTCCGTCTGTAGGTGAGTCTT
>JAJFLS010000682.1 GCA_021772595.1 Opitutales bacterium | reverse complement strand
CGACTGTACGCGGCTTTCCTCGAACTCGAAAGTCGAGCCGGAAGCTTCGTTGGAGTAAAGGAGCTTTGCACCCGCTCCAAGAAAACCGAGAATGGCGACGAAGAAGACTACGACCCCCATGCCCCCAATCCATTGGCTGAGCCCCCGCCAAAAAAGGAGACTTGCCGGAAGCGCCTCCAGGTCCTCAAGAACGCTCGCGCCGGTCGTGGTCAATCCGGAGACGCTTTCGAAAATCGCTCCCGTGAAACCGATTTCCGGCGTCAAGATCAGGTAGGGTATGCAGCCTAGGAGGCTGGACAGGATCCAGCCGAGGCCGATGATGCACAGGGCCTCGCGGCGGTAAAAACGGTTAGAGGCCTTGCGTCCGACCCAAAACAGCAGGGCTGCTGAAAAGAGGGAAGTGCCGATCGCCGCCGTGAACGCATCGCGTGCGATCTCGCGGTGGATTTCCGAATCGAGCATATAGGAGACGCCAAGGCAGGCACCGAAGGCGACTGCGATAATGAGCATGACGACACTCAACAATCTGGATACAAGGGCGAAATTCATGCGGAGATTTGAGGACCCACGAATATCACGGATTTACACGGATGGACTGTCCAATTAGTCCATATTGTAGGGTCGGCGCTCTTGACGGGGCGTAACGCAGTGAAGACTGTTGCGCCGTACCGCGAAAGCCGAGTTTGATTAATCTACGCGGTGCGGCGCAAGCGCCGACCCTACAACGAATATGAGGGGTGGTTTTCGAACTTATTAAATCGTCTCTTAGAAGCGGATACGAACTCATCATTTCGTTAGTTTAAGCAGCTCCTTGATTTTCGGTTTGCTGATGATGGCGATGATCGAGTCGCCAGCCTGGAGGATGTCGTCGCCAGTGGGCAGTTTTGGATTGTAGTTGTGTTCCTGGCCCACGATCACGCATCCGTCTGGCCAGGTGATGTCGCGTATCCGTTTTCCGGAGGCAGACGATTTGGAGCCGATGCCGAGCTCGATGATGCAGCTCGATTCTTTGCTGCCTTCTTCCAGTTCGATATAGGACTTTTTTCCGATATAGCGGAGAATCTCATTGGCTGTAGCTATGCGGGGGGAAACAGCGAGTTCCAGCCCGAGCGTTTGACTAAGCTTGTCGAGCACCTCGATATAGTCGGCGCGATTGATGGCGAGCATGGTGTGCCGAGCCCCAAGCTTGTGGGCTTGGAGACAGGTCATGATGTTGGCTTCGTCGTCTTTGGAACACGCCACGAAGAAGTCGGAACTGCCGATTTCTTCTTCTTCAAGCACGCGAAGGGAAGTGCCTTCGCCGTGGATGAAGGTCACATTCGGGAGGCGTTCGGAGAGCGATCGGCAGATTTCTAGATCCTTTTCGATGACGCGGATCTTGAAGCGGGGATTATTGAGCAATCGGATCAGAGAAATCGCGATTTCGCTGCCGCTGAGGAGAGTCACGGAAATTTTCTTGGAGAGATTCGAATGTGGATCGAAAAGAGGCTTCGCTTCGAAAATGGAATCCGGGTGGCCGAATAGCGTGACATTGTCGCCTTCATAAAGAACGGAATTCGCGTTGGCGACGCTCGTATTGGAGTCGCGGTTGATCAGTCCGATCCGAATATTGCCGGGCAATCGCAGCTCTTTGAGAGGGATGCCGACGATTTTGGTGCCTGGCTGGATTTCGACGGATTGCACTTCGATCTGGCCGCGGCCGAAATCCTCTACGGCCACGCGCCCGGGATTACGGATGCGCTTCGCCAGCTCGACTGCCGCGAGGGCTTCGGGGTTGACGAGGTGGTCGATCCCGAAGTGGCTCTGGTGGTTGATGACGGAGTTGTCACGGAAAGTAGCTTCGTGCACACGGGCGAAGGTGGTCTTCGCTCCGAGCGCTTTGGCGAGCGAGGAGGATACTAGGTTGGTCCCGTCGCTGCTGGTCATGGCGAGGAAGAAATCGCAGTTGTTGACTCCTGCGTTCAGCAGGGTTCGGGCGGAGCTGCCATTGTCGTTGACCACTCGCACGTCCAGTTGTTCGTGCAGCATTTGGGCGAGCTGCTCGTCTCGCTCGATGATGGTGACGTCGTGGTCGGCCAGGCTAAGCGTTTCACTCAGATGCGATCCGACTTCGCCCGCTCCTACAATTGCGATTTTCATCAGGGCCGGAGTCTGGGGAATTGCGAAGGCCTGTCCAGCGGATCTTTGGGTGGGGTGGGTGAATGCGATTTGTTGGTGGTTTCGACTTTGGTAGGGAGGACCGGCTTGGTCCTCCGCGTTGGTTTTTGGAGGACCGAGCCGGTCTTCCCTACCATTGGGGAAGTTGCGTTATCCACGCCGGAGCCCCGGCGTAGCTACGTCGCGAATGCGGCGTGGATCAAGCAATTGGAGATCCGAACTCTACCTTCTCACCCCGCTCAGCGCTTGGAACTTCTGGCCCATCAGCGTCGGATGAATGAGTTGGCGGAGCTGGCCTTTTAGCTCCGAGGTAAATCCGGGACCGGACTCAAAGGCGCGCTGGACGAATTGCGGGGCGCGTTTTAGGACGAAGGATTCTTGGCTTTCCAGCGCGATAGATTGGAAATGGGCGCGGGCGAGCGACTGTTCGAGCCAGTCCCAGCAAATGTGACAGGTCAGGTCTTGCTCGCCGACGGACTCGAGAAGGTTCGGCGATTGCTTGTGGTTGCAGTAAGCTCGACCGGTCCCCTGGGGCGTGTCGTAGCAGAGGGCTTGCCAGGTCTTTCCGTAGTCGAAGGCGATGAACGCGCCGGTCCAGGGTTGGTTGGCGATGGATTCCAGGAGTGCGTTCGCGGCGATGGGCAGGTCGACAATATAGCCTTCTGGGGCGACGTTTGGGAGTGTTTCGAGGATGGGCTCGATTTCCGGCGAGAATGTGGAGCGCTCGGCGATTCGCAGTCCTCGGGGAGTGATCTCGACGCCGCGTTCGCGCCAGGAACCGTTCGTGAAAATCACGCTGTGAAAGGGTTGGGCGTCGAAGAGTTCGTTGGAAAACACAACGAGCGGACCGTCGAGCGAGAGGGCTTCGCCGACTCGAATCGCTTTGGTTTCGCGAAAAGGAGTCTCCGCGCCGTCGAGCAACGCGTCGCCCGGCTCGGCGCCGATCTCCACCCAAGTGGAGTCGGAGGGATCGATGCCGGTTTGTCCCAGAATTGCGATGCTCGCTTCGATGAGGATTTGCGCGAAGGAGCTTTTCAGGTTCGAGGCGGTGAAGAAGTCGGCGTTCTGGCTTCGGCCTACTCGGTCCCGGTCGGCCCGATAATAGCCGAATTCTGGATGGTAGAGTGCTATTTCGGCGAAATGGTTGAAGCCCACGAAGCCGTTCGCGTCGGAGACATCTTCTATTGCTTGCCGAACGGGCGCCGATGCTATTTCTGTGAAGTCCATTTCTTTGCGCCGACTCTTGAGGTCTGCCGCTCGGGTTCAATCATCAACTGAGCGATGGACGCGGGGGACGGCGCGAATTTGATTCATGAATAATCTGAAACGAGTCCTATTTATCGCGGTTGGAGTGCTCCTCCTTTTTGAGAGCACCTCTTTCATAGAGGGGGTTTATCAGCACGGGGGCGTAGGCGGCTATTTCGAGGCGCGTAGAAAAGCGTCCGAAATCCGCGAAGCGCTGGGCATGATAAGCGCGTATTACGTGAACGGTGAGCCTGCGGAGCTGGAGGCTCTGACGGAGTCGGCGCTCGAAGGGATGATTTCGAATCTCGACCCCTATTCCGAGTATCTCAATTTCGACAAGCTCAAGCGACTGGACGAGGAGACGAGTCAGGAGTTTGGGGGAATCGGCGTGCAGGTGGAAATGAGAGACGAGTTTCTGACGGTGATTGCGCCGCTGGAAGGTTCGCCCGGTGATCGCGCAGGGCTTTTAAGGGGCGACCGAATTGTCGGTGTCGATGGCGAGAGTATCGAAGGTTTGAATATCTCGAAATCGGTAGCTCGATTGAAAGGAAAGCCGGGCTCGAAGGTCGTCGTTGAAATCGAACGGAGCGGAAAGGAAGAGCGTTTCGAAGTGGAAATCGTTCGCGAGTTGATAGAAGTCGATAACGTGCGAGGGGCTGAGTTGCTCGAAGACGGGATCGGCTATCTGCGGGTCCTGCAGTTCGGCAAACGGACCGGAGACGAGCTGGAGGAGGCGATCGATTCGCTACTTGCGGAAGGCATGCAAGCGTTGGCCCTCGACCTGCGAAACAATCCGGGCGGCTTGCTGGACGTGGCGGTGGACGTGGTGGAGAAGTTCATTCCCGAAGGCGAATTGATTGTCTATACCAAAGGCAGACACGCCGCGATGAATGAGGAATGGTATTCGGAAAATGGCCACGAGCCTTACGATTTTCCACTCGTCGTTCTAGTGAATCCCGGTTCGGCCAGCGCGTCAGAAATCGTAGCGGGCGCATTGAAAGATTTGGAGCGCTCGAAGCTGGTCGGCGAGAAAACCTTTGGCAAAGGTTCCGTCCAAAGCATTCTTCCGCTCGGCGAAAACACGGGAATAAAACTCACCACCGCCAAGTACTATACGCCCGGCGGCTACGTGATCCACGACAATGGAATCGAGCCCGATGTGACGATCGAAATCTCGCCGGAAGAAGAGGCCAATCTCTACGTACAGCGCAGTCGCTCGGGAACGATGCCGCTCGAGGAATTCGTCGAGCGCTTCGGTTTCGAGCCGATAAAAGACGAGCAGCTCGAAGCGGCCAAAGAGATACTGCGCGAAGCGCTTGGCGAATCGAAATAGTCGCAATCAATAATATTGAACCACGAATGCACACGAATTTTCGCGAATCGATAATAGCTAGATGTCTTCGCCTCCGTCGAAGACCCCGACTCGTTGGTGGTTCCTCCGTGAAATCCGTGGTCAATTTCAATATTGTACGATGATCCTGGGAGTTGAAAGTTCTTGCGACGAATCGGCGCTCGCGCTGTTGGATCGATCACGCGGCATCGTGGGCGAATGGATAAGCAGCCAGGTGTCACTGCATGCTGAATACGGCGGAGTCGTACCTGATCTCGCGAGCCGAGAGCATCTGGGGAATTTCGGGCCGTTGTTGGGCGAGCTTTGTCGCGAGTTCGATGTCGCGGAGATCGAGGAAATCGTAGTGACTGCCGGGCCGGGCCTCGCGGGTTGCCTGGCGATGGGATTGTCGGTGGCCAACGCGCTTTCGCTGGCGCTGGGCGTGCCGGTTCATGCTGCGAATCATTTGAGAGCTCATGTTCACTCGGCGTTCATTCCCGTTTATCATGCAGACCCGGATGCGTTCGATGAAGCGTTTTCGGAATTGCTCCCGCATTTGGCCTTAGTCGTGTCGGGCGGCAACACGCTCTTGGCCCGAGTCGATCAGGATCGCTCGCTCCACGTCTTGGGCCAGACCATCGACGATGCCGCCGGAGAGGCTCTGGACAAAGGAGCGAAGCTTCTGGGGCTCGGCTATCCCGGCGGTCCAAAGCTGGAAGCGATCGCCAAAGAGGGAAAGAGCGACGCGTTCGATTTTCCGAGAGCCTTGTTACGCAAGTCGAATTTGGATTTCAGTTTTTCCGGCTTGAAGACGAGCCTGCGCTACTTGCTCGAAAAGCGTTCGCAATCCGAACTCGATTCGATTCTGCCGGATCTATGCGCGTCCTACCAGGAAGCGGTTGTGGACGTTCTTGTCCGGAAGACGGAGAAGGCGCTGAAAAGCGAATCCTATAAAAGCATCGGCCTTTCCGGTGGCGTATCGAATAATCAATCACTAAGGGACCGTTTTACTGATTTGGGAAAACGGCATTCTGCGCGATCTCTCCTCGCCGAACGTCAACACACTGGCGACAACGCGGGAATGATCGCATTTAGCCACGTATTCGAAGCCCCGGCACAAGTTTCAGATGCGATCGACATCAAACCAAGCGCGACGATAGAGATGCGATTGTGAGACGATCAAGAATCCCCAAACAGGGACGGACTAATTGTCATCGGCCTTCCTGCGTCGCCCTTCGGACGATGAAGGACACGGTCGACCTAGGAGTCTTGCTGGGGCAAGACAATAGGATCCGGCTTTGCCGGAAATAGGTTTTCGGTCGGTCTCGTTCGAGCATTATTTGACGACGGAGGAGCCATCCTGTTTGGCCTGAGTTCGGCAAAGGGCAACCTAGCGATTCCGCCAAGGCGGGAGAGCGATGACAATAATCCAGCTTTGCTCTTTCAGGGTCGGGGTCGACGGCCAACGGGTCATTGATCTGTTTTTCCTTGAGTATTCGGTCTGCGAAAGATGCTATGGGGTACCCGGAAACTGCTGCTCCGGGTTCACTTACAGTTTGAGATGAGCAAAGACCCGACAGGGGGTATAGAATCCCGATCGTTTTCGCCTGGTTTAAACCGTCGCCAGTTTCTGGGCAACGTCGGGGGTGGCATTGGTGCCATTGCTCTGGCCAAGATCTTGAGCGAGGAAAATCTTTTGTCTGCCTCGTCATCGATTGGAGGGTCTCAGGCGGATCCTTTTGATCGAATGGTTCCTCACTTCAAACCCAAGGTGAAGCGGGTTATCTATCTATTCATGCATGGAGGCCCCAGCCATGTGGATTTATTTGATCCCAAACCGGATCTCATCAAGTACGCTGGGCAGCCGCTACCGGAGAGTTTCGGTTCAGTGATGACTCGCCGGAAGGTGGCTCAAAATCCATTGCTTCCACCCGTTAAGCCCTTCCGGCGTCGGGGGAAGTCCGGCATTGAGATCAGTGACTTTCTTCCGCACATGGCATCGGTCGCCGATGAGTTGTGCGTAATGAGGAGCTGCCATGGGGATAGCGTGAATCATCCTCAATCGGTCTACCAAATGAACACCGGCTCGATCTTGATGGGCCGGCCAAGCCTTGGAAGCTGGGTGTCTTATGGTCTGGGATCGTCAAATCAAGACATGCCGGCGTTTGTCGTTATGCCCGATCCCGAAGGAGGTTTGAAGGGAGGTCCACCGGCTTGGGGAAGTGGCTATTTGCCTGCTTCGTATCAAGGGACCACCATGCGCCCGGGAGCCAACCCCATTTTGAATTTAATACCGCCTGCACAGGTATCCGAATCACAGCAGAGGTCCACCTTGGATCTTATACAAAAACTGAATACGGAGCATTTTAAGAATCGAGATTACGATGATTCGCTAGCGGCTCGTGTCCGGTCTTACGAACTCGCTTACCGCATGCAATCGGCGGCGCCGGACATCGTTGATGTTTCCAGCGAATCGAAGTCTACATTGAAACTATATGGCATTGGCGAAGAGCCGACCGATGAATTCGGCACGCGTTGTCTGCTCGCTCGCCGGATGGTTGAGCGAGGCGTGCGTTTCGTGCAGCTTTATTCGGGTGGCACTTTGGGGTGGGACGCCCACAAAGACGTAAAAGAAAACCACACGACCTATTGCGCGAAAACGGACAAACCCGTGGCGGGTCTAATCCAGGATCTCAAGTTAAGAGGATTACTGGATGACACGCTGGTTATTTGGGGCGGCGAGTTTGGGCGGATGCCCATGAGTGAGAAAGGCACGGGGCGTGACCATAACCCCTGGGGCTATTCCGTGGTTTTCGCTGGGGGCGGTGTAAAAGGTGGAATGACCTATGGAGCGACGGATGCGGTGGGGCTCCGAGCCGAAACTGACCCTGTTCATGTACATGATTTGCATGCGACGATCTTGCATTTACTGGGTCTCGATCATGAACGATTGACCTATATGCACAACGGCCGTGAGCAACGGTTAACCGATGTCGCTGGGAAGGTCGTACGGGGAATACTTAGTTGATGGGGCGTCTTCCAAATCAATTGCTGACCGGCGTGTTGATCCTTGGATTCGGTTTGTATTCACTTCTCGGCGACTCGCCAGACGACGAGCCAATCGAGCCGGCCCTCACCGAAGAGGATTTGAGCCATTGGGCGTTTCAGCCCGTAGAAAGACACGAGCCTCCCACCGTGAAAAATGAATCGCAGGTTCGAAACGA
>JAJFLS010000681.1 GCA_021772595.1 Opitutales bacterium | reverse complement strand
CGTCGTCTTCCGCCTTGAAGGCTTCGTGATAGTAGTCGGCGACGAATTCGTGGAGGTCGAAAAGGTCTTGGCGCAAGGAGCGATCTTCCCGGGGCCGTCCGCCTTCTTCATATTGAAGCTCTATAGTGAAGCGCTGGGCGAGCGTCTCGACGGCTTCTATAAAAGAGAGCCGCTCGGTCTCCATGACGAAGCTGATGATGTCGCCGGCGTTTCCGGTCGAGAAGCACTTGTAGATTCCCTTGTCGGGAGAAATGAAAAACGAAGGCGTCTTCTCGTTGGTGAACGGGCTGAGGCCTTTGTAGTTCGAGCCGGCGCGCTTCAATGTGACCTCGCGCGAGACGACATCGTAGATGCTGATTCGGTCTTTTAAATCGCGTATGCTGCTCGCCTTGATCGCTGGCATGCCGTGCTCGTCCCGTGCTGCTAGCGGTTTAGTTAGCTGCCCCTAGATAGGAGCGCGCTTCGTCGTAGCCTTCTTCGCCTGGCCGGGCTTTCCTCAGAAAACTCTGGTAGGCGCTCGCGACGCGAGATCGCGGGGCGTTGCCCTTGCGCAATGTTTGGGCCAAGACCAACGCGATCGACGCGTCTTGCGGAAAGAGATTGATCAGCGCTTCGGCTTCCTGGACGACTCGAGATGGGTCTTGGGTCTGGGAGACGATCGAGAGGTAGCTGGCGGCGATGGCGGGGGATCGCGGATCGCGGCGTTTCGCTTCGAGAATACACGCTTCTGCATCGAGCCAATTTCGCATCTCCGCGTAGACGTCTGCCAGTTCGTACCAGATTTCGGGATTTTCCGAGCTTGGGCCCAGTGCCTGCCAATATAGATCGACCGCGACCGCATAGTCGGCCCTGGCGGCGGCTTCTCTTGCGGCCATCAGGAAATCGGGACTGGATATGGAAGGCGCAGGAGGGGCATCGACGAGGATGGTCCCGTCGCTGCTGCCGTCGGCTAGAGCGGTGGGGGCTTTTTCGCCGGCGTCGGTTTCAATGTCTGAAGCGGGCTGGCTATTTTCGGTAGCGGGAACTCCGGTGTCGGTCGGCTCAATAGCGGATCGTGATTGCTCGGCGATGAGGGCTTCTCGCTCGCGGCGCATCTTCTCTTCCTGAAGTCGTGCTTCGAGGGTTTGGCGTTCGAGCTCCTTTCGCTTTTCCTCAAGCTTGGTGGCGGCGTCGGAGATGTCTTGCTGGGCCTGGCGCCATTTTCCGATGGTCGTTCGCGCGGATTGGATACGCGGGTCGTTGCTGGTCTGTCCGTAGCGAGATTCGTATTGCTGCAGCCAAGTGGAGGCGGGGAGGTACTGCTGGAGGCTGATCTCAAGTTCGATCAAAGAAGCGAGCGCGTCTTTGGCTCCAGGGTCGTTGACGTAGGCCGCGGCTTGAGACGTCCAGGACCGGGCTTGCGGCGTGTTGCCGCTTTTCTTGAAAAGCTGTCCGAGCCTGAGGGCGGGGCCGGCGGAGGGGCGTATGCGATTCCATTGGAGGCAGGCTTCGATAGCCATATCGGTATTCCCCTGTTTCTCTTGTAGAATAGCGTAGTTTTTCCAGGCCAGAAAATCCTCCGGAAAGCTGGCGAGGTAGTTCTCAAGGGCTTTGGCGGCGGTCGAGTCTTCTCCGAGCCGGATGCGGAGTTCGGCGATGTTTACCCAAAGCCGATTTCGATCTTCGTCCAGCTCGATCGCTTTGATGTATGAATCGATGGTCGCGTGCAAATCGTTGGATTCGAGGTAGGTGGCGGCGAGAGCTTCTTGAATGGAGGCGCTGTCGGGAATCTTCAGGGCGGCCTTGGACAAAATGCTGATAGCCTCGTCGGGCTTGTTTTCCTGGCGGGCGTGGTCGGCCTTATTCAAAGCGCGGGCGATTCGTTCTTCGCGATTGGCGCATCCGGAGAGAGCGGCGAGCCCGGCGGCGCATAGGACGATCTGGAAAAGTCGATTGGCTAGAAGATTAATGGATGGCATCGGGATTGAAAAGCGGCGAACGCGCGCTATTCCTGATCGAGGAGAGCGGTCTATTGATCAGGCTGATCTTTTTTAGGGAGGATCGGCGGTTATTTACAATCTAATTGTGGGCGATTGAGGGGATGTTCTCGTTGAAAGTCGCGCCTAGGCTTGATGATTTGCAAATTCTCCCGCAGTGTTGGTGCGTCTATAAGGTTGTAGCTGCTTATTCAAACTGACTTCGATGCTTTCAATTCGCCCAATTCGACATCTTAAACGAGAGCTGATTCTCATTCTGATCTGCGTGGGCATCCTGTATGTCGATGACGCGGCGGGCCAGAATCTGATCGGACAATATCAGCAGACACGCGAGCCGTCGAACCGCGTTTTCAAGTACGTGGTCGACGACTTCGAGTCGAAGAGCTATCAGTCGGCGGTGGAAAATCTGATCGGGATTTACGAGCGTTCCCAAGAGGTGTCGTTCAAGCCCGGCGCGAAGGGGAAGGTCGGTCTGAAAGTTTATAGCAATTCGGGCCCGGGGCTGAGCACGCCGGAGGCGCTTGTCGAAGCGGTGGTGAAGTCGCTGACGAAGCGCGGGTACGCTCGATCGGATATTTTCATCATTGGGTTGAACGGCCGGATGCTGCGGGAATCGGGATTTCTGCCGCCGCTGAGTAAGCGTTCGGTGTATTTCAATAGCGTCTTTGTGCGTTCGTTGGATTCCGGCGAGTACTACAACCAAAAGTGGTTTTACGACAGCTCGTTGCCCGCGAAGTCCGCGGATTACTGGATCAATATCGACCAGGAGAACGCGATTGGCAGCAAGGACGACGACAAGAGGGACCGGAAGAGCTACCTGCCAATGCCGCTTATGCACGAGGTCGATTTCTGGGTGAATTTGCCGTGCTATTCGGATCACCCGACTCTCGGCATCAATGGAGCTTTGATGAACGCCACGCTTTGGAACGCGAGCAATACGCTACGTTTTCTGAGAAGTCCGGCTTCCGCGCCTCTTGCGGTGGCGGAAATGGGGGCGATTCCGGAGCTTCGCGAAACCTGGGCATTGAACATCGCTAGCCTGCAACGCTATCAGTATGTCGGCGGGCCGATTTTCAATTCGATGTATACGGTTTCCGAGCCACTGGTGATGCTTTCGGACAATCCGGTCCTACTCGATTCTTTTATGCGGGAGCGCATCAATAGTCATCGAAAGAAAAATGGGTTTGCGCCTTTGCCGGAGGAGTTGAAGATATTGGCCTATTCCGAGAAGATCGGTCTCGGTGTCCAAG